>JACQHV010000137.1 GCA_016198885.1 Gammaproteobacteria bacterium | reverse complement strand
TTGGGGATCGCAACCATCTGAATTATCTTTATCTTCTTACCGTCGCAGATATATGCGGAACCAATCCAATGTTATGGAACAAATGGAAAAATGCCTTGTTCGAAGAATTATATCACAAAACACTGCTGGCACTCAGGCGTGGTCTTGAAAATCCGATTAACAAAGACATGCTCATCCGGGAAACAAAAGATCGGGCACTGACTCTGATTGATACAGATAAAAAACTCAAATCAAATGTTGATTCATTCTGGGACAGCCTGGGTGAAGATTATTTCATTCGTCATTCTTCTGATGAAATTGCATGGCATACTCAAACTATCCTTAACGGTGAAAATTTAAGATTACCGTTGATTATGGTAAGGGAAGAAACCTTCCGTGGCGGGACAGAAGTTTTCATCTACATGAAAAATCAGGACAATATTTTTTCAACAACTACACGGGTACTGGATCAGCTTGGTCTGACAATCGTTGATGCACGTATTATTACATCGAGCAATGATTACGCACTGGATACCTATATGGTACTGGAGAATAGTGGTGAGATTATTAAAGACAAACATCGTAAAGATGAAATAATTAATGCCCTGGAACAGGCATTGTCTTTAATAAATACATTCCCCAAAAAGATTTCACGCGTCAAACCAAGGCAATTAAAACATTTTCCGATTCCGACTGAAGTCAACTTCTCGTTGGATGAAAGAAATATACGCACCATTATGGAGGTAATAGCAACAGACAGACCGGGTTTGCTCTCCCATGTTGGTATGGCATTGGAATTTTGCGGAGCGCGATTACAAAGCGCAAAAATCGCAACCTATGGCGCCCGTGTTGAAGATATCTTTTTCATCACTGATAGAAATAATCAGATGATTACGGATCCAATAAAATTGGAATGTCTCAGTAAATCAATTGTTGAATCCCTGGCGGTAAACTAAATTTAATATATGAAGGTATATCCACCTGCTTCAGAAAATGAATTATTAAATAATGCAAAAACTATTGCTGGAAAAACCCTGCAGCAAATTGCCACAATACATGAATTACCAATACCGCTTCACCTGCGTAATGCAAAAGGCTGGATAGGTGAGCTTATTGAAATCAGCCTCGGGGCATCAGCTACATCTTTGCCTGAACCTGATTTCCAGAAAATCGGGGTCGAACTAAAAACCATACCTGTTAATCGTCACGGCAGACCGAAAGAATCAACCTATGTCTGCACGGTTCCCTTGACACCTGATATAGATATTCAATGGGAAACGTCGCTGGTAAAACGTAAACTATCACGCGTGCTATGGGTGCCTGTTGAGGCAGATGCCGGTATTCCCCTGCCTGCACGAAGGGTTGGTACAGCATTTCTGTGGAGTCCGGACCGGCAACAGGTGAGTGTCCTGCGTCAGGATTGGGAGGAATTCATGGATATGATCATGATGGGGGAACTTGAACAAATTACAGCGCGACACGGGCAATATCTGCAAATCCGCCCCAAGGCAACAAATGCTGAAGCGTTGCGCAATGGAATCAATATGGATGGCGATAAAATATTGACAATGCCAAGGGGTTTTTATTTGCGCGCATCGTTTACATCACGGATCATTGAACAGATGATTTCACAATTTCATCAGCAATAACACTGTCGGAATATAATTTATGAACTCAACCTCCGTAAAATCAGATCGAAGGCTGTCGGTTGCCCCGATGCTGGATCACACTGACAGGCATTGTCGTTATTTCTTGCGGCTGATTTCCAGGCACATCTATTTATATACAGAAATGATTACCACGGGTGCGATAATCCATGGAAATCGTGAACGGTTACTGTCCTTCTCTCCAGAAGAGCGTCCGCTGGCACTACAACTGGGTGGAAGTGATCCTGATGATCTTGCACTCTGTGCCCGGATTGCCGAAGACATGGGTTATGATGAGGTTAATCTCAATACAGGTTGTCCAAGTCATCGGGTTCAATCAGGCCGGTTTGGCGCCTGCCTGATGGCTGAACCCGGGCTGGTTGCAAAATGCATCACGGAGATGAAAAAACACGTCAAAATCCCAGTGACAGTTAAAACACGCACCGGTATTGATGATCGTGACAGTTACGCAGAATTGACATCATTTATAAACCATCTCATTAACGCCGGATGCACTACATTTATCATCCATGCGCGCAAAGCATGGTTGAAAGGATTAAGCCCGAAGGAAAATCGTGATATTCCACCACTACAATATGAAACTGTTTATCAACTTAAAAAAGATTTCCAAAACCTCGAAATTATCATTAATGGTGGATTCACATCATTCGATCAGGTAATGACCCAATATGCCCGGGTAGATGGAGTCATGATTGGACGAGTCGCATATCATGATCCTTATATTCTGGCTGAGGCCGATCAGAAAATTTTCGGCAGCATTGATCCTGCACCAACCCGGCATGAGATACTTGAAAAGTATACAAGCTATGTAAAACAGAATCTCGAGAAGGGAATCATTATGAGTCAAATGACACGCCATGTTCTTGGTTTGTTTCAAGGTCAATCCGGGGCGCGTGCCTTCCGGCGCCACATCAGTAATAATGCAAATAAATCTGGATCAGGAACAGAACTTTTGAAAGAGGCTGCTGATAAGATAAGGACTGTGTAAAAAGAATATTACCCAGTGTATTCGGCAGCATCCCACTGGGTAAGGATGTGTTAAGTCATCCACTACGGTTAGAATGTCCCTGCCTGATTATTCGTTATTTTTTATCTTGTCACGTTTTTTTTCAAGCAGTTTTAAGGCCGATTTACAGAGCTTTTTAATATAATCAGTCCATATATTAAATGTTCAAAATGGAAAAAATTCCGGTACTTATCTATGACGGTGATTGCGGCATATGCCTCTACTGGGTCAATTACTGGCATAAATTAACAGGCGATAAAGTTATTTATCACCCTTATCAAAAAGTTGCAGCTGATTACCCCTCTATTCCACTGGAAGAATTCAGGCGATCAATACAATTAATTACAATAGATGGAGCTGTCTATAAGGGAGCCGAGGCAGTTTACGTACTACTGAAAGATATACCTCCGTATGGTCTTTTAAATCGGTTATACAAATATGCTCCAGGATTTTCTTTACTCAGTGAATCAGGTTATACCTTTTTCTCCCGTCATCGCGGGATCCTGAGATGGATGAGTTATCTGTTCTGGGGAAGACAATATGAACCTCCCCGCTATGAATTGATTAGCTGGTTATTTATCCGCCTGCTCGGGTGTATCTATCTTGCTGCGTTTGTATCACTGGGTGTTCAGATTACCGGATTGATTGGCAGCAATGGCATACTACCGCTTGATCTTTATCTTGAAAGTGTAAAACAGCACTTTGGTAACAATGCCTATCTTAAAGTACCAACAATATTCTGGTTTTATCTGAATGATCAACTCCTGATATTGACATGTGTCGCAGGTTCAGTGATATCCCTGCTGCTTATCTTTAACATCCTGCTTCGTACCTCGCTTGTTGTTCTCTATATTCTATACCTTTCCCTATATTATGCAGGACAGACCTTCATGACCTTTCAATGGGACCTGCTTTTACTGGAAGTTGGATTCCTCGCGCTTTTTCTCCCGGCACGATCCAATATCATCATCTGGTTATACCGGTGGCTGGCCTTTCGCTTCATGTTTCTCGGGGGTGTCGTTAAAATCGCCAGCAGAGACCCGTCCTGGGACAATCTGACTGCACTGACATATCACTTTGAGACACAACCGTTACCTACTCCACTGGCATGGTATGTCCATCATCTCCCTGAGCCGTTTCATATCACCCTGGCGGCTGTGACCCTGATTATAGAACTGATTATCCCTTTTCTGATTTTTTTACCGCGTAAGTTAAGGTTTATTGCTGCATTTTTTTTCATGGGTTTTCAACTGATGATCATTCTGACAGGTAATTACAATTTTTTTAATTTATTAACCATTGCATTCTGTTTATTCCTGTTTGATGACGCAGCAATCAAATGGCTGTTACCTGTAATATTAAAAAAACAAATATCGTCACCAATACCCAAGCCCCGTTTGCCAGTCATGAATACTATTGTTGCAACAGTCATTACCACAGTTATTCTGACGATTAATAGTGCGCAGTTCTGGAGGATATTTACCTATTCCAGTATGCCAATCGCTGCAAATATCTCATATGCATTCAGGCCTTTACAAATTACCAGTGTTTATGGCCCGTTTTCTGTCATGACCACAAGGCGGCTTGAGATAATTGTGGAAGGTTCAATTGATAAAAAAACCTGGCACGAATATAAATTTAAATATAAACCAGATGATCTTTATCGCCCCCCGGGATGGAATATTCCGCACCAACCCCGATTGGACTGGCAGATGTGGTTTGCTGCGCTTGGCGACAGAAGTGAGAATCCCTGGTTTGGCAATTTTCTTTATCAGCTGTTAAATGATCGGAAGGTTGTAACTCAATTACTGCAAAAAAATCCCTTTCCTGATCATCCACCAGTATTTATACGTGCCCTGGTCTACGAATATCATTTTGCCGATCCGGAAACACATAAAAAAACCGGCCAGTGGTGGCTGCGTGAACTCACAGGTATGTATTATCCCGTAATTAAATTAAAGGGGGATTTGCAAAGTACACCATAAAACAGATCACTTACTATTCTGACTGTTTCAATATATTTTACTTGGAGACAGATCATATTTATGGGAAGATTGAAAGCCTCTAATCTTTTTACTGTCCAAGGTTAAATACCACAAATTCGTCGAGGCCCATATGAAAAAGGCGGTTTTATTTATTATCTCAGCAACATTTTTTACACTGTTAAATTTCCATGTTCAGGCCGAATCAGAGGCAATGACAGATAAACAAAAACTCAGCTATGCCCTGGGCGCATATTTCAGCCAGAGCATCTCTCAGCAGAACGTTGACCTGGATATTCCAGTCTTTCTGCAAGCCATTGAAGATGTATTAACCAAAACGGGGCTCAAATTAACCCCCGAGGAAATACAAGAGGTACTGGCACAATATCAGCAAAAACTGGTGAGCGAACGCAATGTCGCGGCTGATACAAATAAATCAGCAAGTAAAACATTCCTGGAGGAAAACAGGAAAAAGGAGGGTGTTGTTGAATTACCCAGCGGCCTGCAATACAAGATTATCAAGGAAGGCAATGGTCAAAAACCCGGTAATGATAGTTCTGTAAACGTGCACTATCATGGCACCTTGATTGATGGAAAGGTATTTGACAGTTCATATGAACGGGGAGAGCCGATCACATTATCATTGAAACAAGTCATCAAGGGGTGGCAGGAAGCGCTGCCGTTGATGAATGTCGGATCAAAATGGCAGATATATGTCCCGTCCGAACTTGCCTATGGTGAACGTGGCGCTGGCAATTCAATAGGGCCTAATGAAACCCTGATCTTTGATATCGAACTGCTGGCAATAAATTAATCGCCACAGTATTTTTTATAAATTATTTGTTCTCGCCCTGTTGCCGGATATCAGGATTTTTCTGACGGACCTCTTCAACAATGGATAAAATCGCTGCTGCCACAAGGTCCGGTTGTTCGAGATGAATTAAATGCCCGCTGTTTTCGGCGATAACCTGCCGGCCGGACGGGGAGAGATTTACTAATTCCAGTTGCATTTTTTTCCATTCGGCTTCCAGGGTATCACCATAGGGATCCTCAGGCCAAACACGTTTGCCACGGGTAATGACTACCAACGGTCTGTCAGGCAGTTGTCCGGATTGAGATAACTGATTACCGCTCATGGTAAAATTTGCAAATTCGCGCTGGTATGTTTCATAGGTTTTTCGTATAGACATCATCCTCATAACCTGCAATCTTACATCTTCCGGATAGTATCTGAATGTTGATTGTCCACGGAAAAAAGTAAACAATTCAGATGAATCTGATCTTTCCCGGCGTGAAGGAATATCAGGCAGACGTTCTGATTGTTCAGGATGGGATGAATCAATTAAAACCAGGCCTGCAGTCAACTCCGGATAGAGTTTGGCAAAATACTGGACGTTATATCCCCCGAAAGAGTGTCCAACCAGAATATAGGGTGATTTAAGGCCCGCATTTGTCAACAAGGCGTGTAATTCCTCAACAATCTGATCCGTTACCCTGGGTGATGGCGCTGCGTCACTCCATCCATAACCAGCACGGTCATAGGCACAGATTGTTACCTTATCCGCCAGTTTACGTTGTATATTGGTCCATTCAAGGGAAAACCCGCCCAATCCCGCATCAAGCACAACCACAGGATTGTCCTTACCCATACAGGAAATATGTAAACGGTATTCACCTATATTAATCAGCTGGCCAGGCGGTTCCATCCAATAATTATTTTCTTCTGCATCCACCGGGTCATTTTTTTCTGCATTTACAGAACATGAAATGACAATGATAATCGGGAGTAATATGGATAAACCTGACACCTTGCACTGGTTTTTTAAAGAAAATCCGGTTGATTTATATTGAAGGGAAGGAAACATGATAAAGATTATACAGGACGATGCTGCTGATCCTCTGATATTCCATGTAACAATTGTAGAAGATGATGGGGAAACATACCACCGTGTCACAATGTCGAACGCCTCATACAATGATATTTTCAAAATTTCCTATACGCCAGCGCAATGCATTGAGGCGGCCTTCCGTTTTCTGCTTGATCGTGAACCCAAGGAAGCCATACTTACAAGGTTTGATATCACAGTCATTTCCAGGTATTTCCCGGAATTCAAGCGTGAAATATCGGCTTATTTGAACTCAATATAATTTTAATGGTTACGCTTCAATACCAGTAATGTAATGTCATCTGCAAGGTCCTTCGCCTGAAAGGCCGTGACTTCATTGATGGCTATATCACAGATTTCCCTGGCAGTCATACCTGCGCAACTTGATAACAGATTTGTAAAATGCGCTTCACCATAAAATTGCCCATCCGGATTGCGTGCATCAGGTATGCCATCAGTGTAGGCAATTAAATATTCCCCGATATGCAATTCCGCCGCACATTCCTCATATACGGCATCATCCAGCATTCCAACGACAGTGCCTGTTGCCTGACCTAATTTGCCAATGCCGCTTTTTGCATCCAGTAAATAAGGCGGCTGGTGACCCGCATTTGCATAGACAATCCCGCCTGTTGCCGGATGGTATATTGCGATAAACATCGTAATAAATACGGGGTTAATATGCGTTTCCAGCAGTAACCGGTTAGCCTCACTTAATAATTGTGCGGGTGAAGCAATTGTTCTTGCCAGATTGCGAATAATGGTTCGTGCTACAGCCATGACAATGGCTGCGGGTGTCCCTTTCCCTGAAACATCTGCAATGACCAGAATAAGTTTGTCATCGCTGATAAAAAAGTAATCAAAAAAATCCCCGCCCACATGTCTTGCCGCTGAATTGGCCGCGCATAAATCAAACTCAGCATGATCTGGATAGGGCGGGAATATATTTGGTAGTAATGAGGCCTGAATTTCACGCGCGACCCTCATTTCACTTTCGACTGCTTCTCTTGATGCGGCTTCCCTGGTCAGTGCATTAATATGATATTTAAGTTGACTCACCATGTCATTAAATGCGCGTGCAAGATCACCCACTTCATCCTGCGCCCGGATATTCTCCATCCTGACCTTGAAATGGCCACCCCCCAATTGTGAAACCACATTTGCAAGCTGCATTATCGGTTTTGTGATATGTGTTCCCACTAACAGGACACTGATAATGACCAACATAATCAAAACAGCAACACCAAAAATACCACGGGTAATCTGCGTATTTGCAAATGACAGCATGCTCTTTTCAGATACCGCTGTTGCAAATGCCCAGCCGGTGGATCTGATTGGGGCATAAAAGATCCATAATGGTTCATCTGCTATATTCTCAAGTCTGTCCACCCTCACAATACCCGACTTGCCACTTAATAAACCATCAGCCAGTATTTGCAGTTTTGGATCTGCGGATATTTTCGCCTGATGCTGGATTGTTTCATGCATGATCATTTTCTGGTCGGGATGTGTAATGAATCTGCCTGAAGGACTGACAATAATAAACGGCAAGTCCATAAGATGTTCTGCGCCTACCTGTTTTTGCAATTTATCAAGCGCTATATCGATTGTTGCCACACCCAGAAAATTACCGTCCTGGTAAAAAGGAACAGAAAACGTATTCATCAGAATATTTCCAGCACCTTCGTCATAATAGGGTTCAGTCCAGATGGGTTTACCAGCATTTCTTGCCCGCACAAACCATTCCCACCTGTCTTCCGTGTAATCGTAGGACTGTGATCCAATATCTATGTCCTGCAGTAGAGAACCGCTTCGATAAACATAGGGTGAAAAAAGCCTGCGATTTGCGTCATATTTGTAAGGCGCAAAGGCAATTGCTGAACCATAGATCATCGGGTTTCGTTCAACATTTGATCGCAATATTTCAAATAGCGAATCTTCATCAAGCGGAGGAACGCTCTCCATAAATGTTGCGGTATTATTTGCAATCTGCGCAACAATCTTGAATTGCGCATCAAGTCGAGCCGCATAATCCTGAGCGCGTTGTGTGGCCTGTATATGCAAATTGTTGATGGAAAATTGGTATATTTTGCCCACAGTCAACCACATAACAATCACAGAGATGAAAATCAAAGGGCCAACAATTGAAAAAATCAATTTCCACCGGATAGAAAGGCGCACGTCAATTCCTTGGTCGCAAAGTATTGGATAGCGAGTACACAATTATTGTCCCGTATAAAAAATCCGCCAGATACGGCCTTGTATCGAATCTGAAACATACAGCGAACCATCCTGTCCGACAGCAAGGCCGGTTGGCCGGTAGTCTGCATCTTCAGGTAACGTGACACTGCCGGCTCCTGCAAATCCGTCTATAAACACTTCCCAGTCTCCTGATGGAATTGTGCCCTGGAAAGGGACAAATACGACCTGATAGCCAACCTGTTCATAAGGGCCACGATTATATGACCCATGAAATGCTATAAAGGCGCCATTGTGATACCGTTCAGGAAATTGTTTCCCTGTATAAAATTTCAGATCATTTGGACCATAATGTCCCGGAAAGGCGATAAGGGGCTCAGGATACTGTGCACAACGATCTGTAGTTTCTCCATTTCCACCATATTCTGGTGCCAATATCCACTTGCTCTGGATTTGATCGTAATAACAATAAGGCCAGCCGTATATTCCGTCCTGTTTAACCAGTAAAAATTCTTCCGCGGGTAATTTCGCGCCTTGTTCTGCTGTATAGAGCCCGGGCCAGAGTTCATTTAATTGATCACGGCCATGCTGCACGATGTAAAGTTGATTAACCGATGGATGCCATGCGATGGCGTACGCATTCCGTATGCCGCTTGCAAAACGATAACCATCCTTGTCCTGGGTCTGTGCATTGATAGTTGCAGAAAATCGCCATATTCCACCTTGCTTGTCCAGTTGTGGACAAGGATCCATCCCTGCACTTCCGGTTACCTGATCATCAGCCTGACAGGCGTTGCTGGGTGCGCCTATATTGACGTATATCCAGCCGGAATCATCCATGGCGAATGATTTACCGGCATGGAGTGACTGTTCAGGCAAATCACTGACAATAATTTGCGGGGGGCGCATCGGGATTAATTCCCCGGGGATTAGTTTGTAACGATAGATTGCCCGATCTGCTGCAAAATAGAGATACCCTGAATGCACAGCGATGCCCATACCGGGTATATCACTGAATTTCTCCATCCGGTCCATCTTCCCGTCCTGATCGGTATCGCGCAGACCAATAATCCCTCCCAGATTCAGTCGTTGATTCCTCAACGTTACATAAAGATCACCGTTATTATTGACAACAAGGTGCCTGATAAATCCCAGATTATCAGCCACGATCCCGGCGCAAAAACCATCCGGCAGGATCAATCCTCCATTATCATGATCACAGGATGCCGGTTTGGCCGGGATATTATTAACCGGTGTTCTATCTGAATCCTGTTCCTTTTCACAGGATGTAAACAGCAACAGGATTAACGAAATGACAAAAGCAAAAACCGCCCGCTGTATCAATCTACTGGTCATTATCTAAAGTCCTATAGACCAAATAGTATATAACCATCCCGCATAACTTGAATAAAACTTAAATTCAATTCTTACGTCTAAATGCAGACCCGTAAACTAATGAACTTTCTGAATATTACACAGAGCAGATTACTGTTAGACCAATCCTGTGCATTTCATTGCCACCCGCTAGTTTCACCGGACTTAACCGTAACTGCGCTTCCCGGTATGGACGCAGAGCCTGGTCGAGAACCTAGCCTGAAACACTATGTGGCAGGTGATTATGAAAAAGCAATCGCTGCCTTTAATGAGGCCGTGAGACCATCCCCTGATATTTCAGGCTATCATCATGACCTTGTTATGGGGCATGGCCGGCTTGTTGAACATTCCGGGGAAATTGAGGCTTATAATCCGGCTGGAAAAACCCGCCCAGAACTTGAATTTGCGATTAAAATCGATGCCAATAATGTCGAGGCGTTGATTGATCGATGAAATTCTGCCAGAAGGCACCGGTCTTTCAGGCTGGCAGCCTGAAAAAAGGCGGATAAAATATACAAACGTCCGGAATTGTTAAAATCTGATAAAGCGGACGTTGTTATAACGTAACCTTATTCTGTGTAAAATAAACTTTAATTATCAGCTAAATAAAGGATTAAACTGACCCACGTTAGTGAACAATATATAATAGCTGCCCTGATTATTGGATGACAGAAACCCTATAACCAAATACGTAAAATCTGAGATAGCATAACCAACCACCCTCTACAAAAGCATGCAAATTCTTCGAATTTTCTCCGCCAGCGCCCTTTGCCTGTTTACACTCCTAGTCTTCGCAGAAATCCCTGTGATTCCGGAGACAGATTTGGTGCCTGCTGAAAAACATGTGCGGGCGACCGAGATCATTACTCATATTATCGACAGCTATCATTACAAAAATAAAGAGCTGAATGACGATTTGTCTGCCTCGATACTTGATCGATATCTGGAAAGTCTCGATCAAAACCGTAGTTTTTTTCTCGCTGAAGATATCAATTTGTTTTCCAAATACACGGATAAACTGGATGAAGCATTAATCAATGAAGATTTGACACCGGCATTTGAAATATTCAGGCAATATCGTGTGCGCGTTGACGAACGTGTGAAATATGCCATCAACCTACTCGATCAAAAGTATTCATTTGACGAAGATGAAGAATATATTTTTGACAGACGTGAGTTACCGTGGGCTAAAACTCGTGAAGAACTGAATGAAATATGGCGGAAGCGCATCAAGAACGACATTCTTAATTTACGCTTGTCCAGCAAGGAATCAGATGACTTGATAAAAACCTTGCGAAAGCGTTATGAAAGAATACGGACAAGCACCTATCAACTGGATGCAAATGATATATATCAGGTATTTATAAATGCCTACACAACCTCTATTGAACCGCATACTGCATATTTTTCTCCACGCACATCAGAAAATTTTGATATCAGCATGCGTTTATCGCTGGAGGGAATCGGCGCAGTACTCCAGAGCGATAATGATTACACCCAGATACAGCGAGTTATTCCAGGTGGTCCTGCTGACCTGAGCGGCCAGTTGCATTCGGAAGACAGGATCACAGGAGTCGGGCAAGGTGATAATGGAGAAATTGTTGATGTTATTGGCTGGCGTCTGGATGATGTTGTTGAGCTCATTCGTGGACCGAAAGATACAGTGCTCCGCGTGGAAATATTACCAAAAGAAACGGGTCCTGGTGGTCCAAGCAAGATAATTACCTTGACTCGTAACAAGATAAAACTTGAAGAGCAGGCTGCGCAATCTTCAATTATAGAAATTGCCGAATCTGTTGCAAGAATTGGTGTTATTGAAGTACCTACTTTCTATATTGATTTCGCTGCACAATCCAGGGGAGATAAGGATTATATAAGCACTTCACATGATGTACGCAGGCTGATTACTGATTTAAAAAATCAAAATATAGATGGATTGATCATCGATTTACGTGGTAATGGGGGAGGATCATTGTCCGAGGCCCTGGAATTAACCGGTTTATTTATCAAAGAGGGCCCGGTTGTACAAACCAAGGATTCGTCCGGAAAAGTTGAAATTAATAATGATCCTGATCCTTCCATTGCCTATGATGGGCCTCTCGCAGTGCTGGTTGATCGTAACAGCGCATCCGCTTCGGAGATATTTGCCGGCGCTATACAGGATTATCATCGGGGAATAATCGTAGGTGAGCCTACTTTTGGTAAAGGAACAGTGCAAAATGTTGTTGATCTGAACCGCTTCGTACGTAATTCCAATGACGATCATGGTCGTTTAAAGACCACGATTGCCCAGTTTTTCCGCATCAGCGGTGGCAGCAACCAGTACAAAGGTGTCGTGCCGGATATCGTATTTCCCACAGCCAGTGATATATCCAAATATGGCGAACGTGCGCTTGCTAACGCATTACCGTGGGACACAGTAAAACCTGCTGAATTTATCAAGGTCAGTACGCCTGTCAGTGGGTTTGCACTTTTACGCAAGAAACATGAATCCCGTATCAAATCAAACAAGGCATTCAATCTCCTGCTGCGGGAATTGAATCTTGTCCAGGAGACCAATGAAAGCAAGAGCGTTTCCCTGCTGGAATCCAAACGAAAAGCAGAACGTGAACAATTATTAAATACCAAACGTGAACTGCAAAACGAATTCAGGGTTATTCAGGGGTTGGAACCGCTTCCGGAAAACAGCGAACCAGATGAAACAGAAAACAATAAAGTAGTTGATGTTCTTTTGCAGGAAACAGCACACATCCTGCATGACTTGATTATCACCTCTTCAGAAATGTCTGTTGACCTTCAGGCAGTGAAACAGGAAGAACCTATCACCTTTGATAATAATCTCTGATTAAAGATGTCACAGATAAATTATCCGTAGTAATTCATGATTGTTTGACAATCGAACATCACAAAAATAATAAAACCAAAAAGGACAAGAAAAATAAACAAACTGCCTGTAACACTCATTGATGGCGACGGCATAGGTCCGGAAATCACAGCAGCTACTCTGAGCGTACTCGATGCACTGGGTGCGCCTTTTGAATGGCGCCGATTCAAGGCAGGTATGTCTTCAATTAAAGAATCCGGTGATGCATTGCCAGAACCACTGCTGGAAAGTATTCGCCAGACAAAACTTGCGTTAAAAGGCCCGTTAACAACTCCCGTTGGCAGTGGCTTTCGCTCTGCGACAGTTCGTATGCGTGAGGAATTTCATCTTTACGCCAACGTAAGACCCGCACGCACCTACATACCTGGTGGAAGATTCGAGGATATCGACCTGGTATTAATCCGTGAAAATACCGAAGGGCTGTATGTCGGTGTTGAACATTACATTCCCATTGATGATGACCCCAGGGCTGTGGCAGAGGCATTGGGTATTATCACCCGCAGCGGTTGCCGAAGGATTGCAGAATTTACTTTCGACTATGCCATACGAAATAACCGCAAGAAAGTCACCATTGTTCATAAGGCAAATATTTTGAAGGCACTAACAGGCCTGTTTCTTGAGACAGCTCTTGATGTGGGTAAAGCGTACGAAACACAACTGGAAATTGAAGATCGCATCGTTGATAACTGTGCCATGCAACTGGTTCTTAATCCATCACAATTTGATGTCATCATGACTACCAACATGTTCGGTGACATCCTTTCAGACGAGATTGCAGGCCTGGTGGGCGGCCTGGGTCTGGCCCCTGGCGGAAATATCGGCAAGGATGCAGCCATCTTTGAAGCCGTTCACGGAACGGCGCCCGATATTGCAGGAAAGGGAATCGCCAATCCCACTGCCCTGATGCTTGCCGCTGCCATGTTGCTTGACCACACCAAACAGCACGATCTGGCAAATAAATTACGTAATGCTATCAGCACTGTACTGCAAAAAGATAATATTCGAACTTCTGATCTTGGCGGTAAGGCATCAACCAGAAAATACACTGATGCCATCATAAAACATCTTACAACCTCTTGAAGTGATCAATAACAATCAATTTCATTCGCAAACAATGGCTTATTTCGTCTGTTTCGTCTGACGTCCATAATCATCTTCAAAACGGACAATATCATCTTCCCCAAGATAACTTCCTGATTGCACCTCGATAATTTCAAGAGACGCATCAGTTGCATTTTCGAGGCGATGTTTGGTTTCAATTGGAATATAAGCAGATTCATTCTCTCTAAGTTGAAACACTTCTTCTCCTTTTGTTACGGTAGCCGTACCGCTTACGACAACCCAGTGCTCCGCACGTTTGTGATGTAATTGCATGGAAATTTTCTTGCCAGGTTTAACGGTAATACGTTTAACCTGATAGTTATCGCCTGAATCGATAGTTTCGTAACTTCCCCACGGACGATAAACACGGTGATGTATCAATCGTTCTTCCCGTTGTTCTATTTTTAACCTCTCAACAATTTTTTTAATATCCTGTGCCTTGTCCTTTCTGGCCACCATTACAACATCTGCAGTTTCAACGATGACAAGATTATCGCAACCAAGCGCTGCCACTAATCTGTTGTCTGCGTTTATTAAACTGTCTTTTGTCCCTTCCTGGATAACATCACCCAAGGTGAAATTATTATTATCATCACGTTTGCCCAGTTCCCATACACTGGACCAGGCACCGATATCGGACCAGCCAGCATCAAGAGAGACAACTGCGGTTAAAGATTTTCCTTTTCCATATTTCAGCTTTTCCATTACGGAGTAATCAATCGAATCTCTGGGACATTTCAGAAAGGCATCTCTGTCCAATCTGTAAAATTGATTGTCTATGGATCCTTTTCTGTACGCCTTCAGACAAGATCGATAAATGTCTGGTTGCAGATGTTCAATTTCCCTGCACCATATAGAAGCTTTCATCATGAAAATACCGCTGTTCCAGAGATAATCCCCCGAATCCAGATAACTTCTGGCAAGTTCCGCAGCCGGTTTCTCGGTGAAGCCTGCTATTTCATTGATATCGACACTATTATTAGAGCTTATCTGTTCGCCATATTTGATATAACCATAGCCGGTCTCGGCATGTCCGGGTTTCACGCCGAAGATAACAAATCTGTCATCTGCCGCCAATTGATACCCTGCTTTTATTGCATTTTGAAATTTAATATTATCAATCACAATATGATCTGCCGGCATCATCACCATGACCGGATCTTCATTATTTTCCAGCAAGGCAACGGCAGCAATGGTGAGTGCAGGCGCTGTATTCCGCCCTTCAGGTTCTAGAATAATTGATCGAAGACGCTTGCCAATTTCTTCTGCCTGTTCTGCTACAAGGAACCGATGTGTCTCATTACATACCACTATGGGATTGATTAATTCAATTTCCCTCTCCAGTCCATCAAGCCGTAATAATGTTTCCTGTAACAAGGAAAGATTGCTGAATAATCGCAGGAATTGCTTGGCATAGTATTCCCTTGAAAGAGGCCATAATCGTGTCCCGCCTCCTCCTGCCAGTATCACCGGACATAGCTTCATCGAAAAATAAGCCCCTTAAAATCTGTATCTGTAATAACACATCATAAGATCATTTAACATCCAAGGTAAAATATCCACGCTTACTGAAATAACCTGTCTTCCCCTGATATACTTACAAAATCTGAAATCACTCAATAGCCAAATAGAAATGAAAACAGGATTTCTCTACGACCCCGTCTTTCTGCAGCATGATACCGGTGGAGGGCATCCTGAATGCAGTGAGCGGTTAATATCAACAATGCAATATCTTCATAATCGACCATGGTTCAATTCATTGCAATTTTTTTCACCGCACAAGGCAGAGCGTCAATGGATTGAAACCGTGCATGACAATGACTATATCAAACGGGCTGAAGATACATGCAAGTACAATATCCCGTATCTGGATGTTATGGATGTAAGCGTTAGCAGAGAATCATTTGATGTTGCTCTCATGGCGACAGGTGGAACGCTTGAACTGGCTGATCAAATGATTGCCGGTAATATAAACAATGGCTTTGCACTGGTACGTCCGCCTGGTCATCATGCAGAAAAAGACATGGCGCTCGGATTTTGTATATTTAATAATGTTGCCATCCTTGCCCGTTACCTGCAAAAACAACATGGTTTGGACAAGATCCTGATACTCGATTGGGATGTGCACCATGGCAATGGCACGCAACATACCTTTGAAGAAGATCCATCGGTGTTATACATCAGCACGCATCAATATCCATTTTATCCCGGCACAGGTGCTTATACGGAAACCGGGATTGGGCGTGGTAAGAGCGCGACATTAAACTGCCCGATGCCTGCGGGTTCAGGTGATAAGGATTATGAAAATGCTTTTTTAAATAAAATCTTGCCGAAGATTGATGAATTCCGGCCTGAAGCTATTATCATTTCAGCAGGTTTTGATGCTCACATTGATGATCCCCTGGCGAATATCTGTTTGAGCACGGAGTTTTTCGGATGGATGACTGTTAGAATGATGGAAAAGGCAGAACAATATGCCGGTGGGAAAATCATCTCCGTGCTGGAGGGCGGTTATAACCTGAAAATGATGCCGTATTGTATTGAGCAGCATCTGACAAAATTATCAGGAACCCATCAGATCCAATAATGAATGTAACGAAACAGATTAAATTATTATTGCTTATTCATGGCATGTACCGATTCTTCCACGCCTTCCAGATTGTTATAGACGAACTCCACCCGGGAAAGTTCGTCACTGATCTCTGATACACCGGAAAAGGCGCCCAGCATTTTAGGATTCTTTAACAACGCATAGGCGTTCTTCATTTGTTCGGTAATTTTTTCACCCTGCTCTTTTGGCAACTCGACATCCCACAGCACTGCCTTGAGTCTGCTCAGGCGTTTCTCAAGATTCTTCCTGGCCTTTGTTAATTTGTCATATTCCATCTGCATTGCAGCCCGCCGTCCATCCACTGGCGACTCCTGTGATATGTTTTCGCTGGTCACTGTATCTTCAGGTATTTGTTGTTGCGTAACTTCAGGGGTAATCCCGGGTTTTCCTGTTTCAAATGTTTTCTCAGGACGAGTAATAAAAATTACTGTACCTACGACAAGAATCATTACAATGCCTAATATATATTTCAACTTATTATCTCCAGAGATGTCTTTTTAACTTTTATTTTTATTCAGGAACAATTCCGGCCTGAGCATCCACTGGATCTTCCAGGCGCCATTTTCATCCCTTGCCAGACATACAACACTACCGGGCTGGAAAGCAGCAGGAACATTTGCATCATTATTCAGCACAAGTTGCGCAACCAGCTTTGCCATAAATGGCAGATGACCTACAACCAGTGTATCCTCGGTCCATGTTCTGATTTGCGCAGATAACTGATCAACCGGATCATTAGGATCAATGCCGGAAATCGCAGACACTTTCATATTTCCTGATAAGTCTTCCGCAAGAATTTCAGCGGTTTGTCTGGCACGTGTCTTGCCACTATGCAAAATCCTGTTCACGGTAATCCCTGCATTTTTCAGAAAATCTGCTATTCGCGTTACATCCTGTTTGCCCTGCAAACTCAACGGGCGATCAGGATTAATCTCTTTAGCGACTGATTCACCGTGCTGTACAAGATAGATTTGCATATTTGAGATCGTTATTCAGTATATACTTGATATTATATTCTCATGCGTACCGGTGTTGCTCAACTTCCCTTGCATGGTGGCAAGGCCCCGCGTTGGCTGTTCAACCGCATGGTTTGTCTTTCGCGTGAAATCATTATTTACATTATCGCGGAATATGGCCCTCAAGAAGTATTACAACGATTATCTGATCCGTACTGGTTTCAGGCACTTGGTTGTGTATTGGGATTTGACTGGCATTCAAGCGG
>JACQHV010000140.1 GCA_016198885.1 Gammaproteobacteria bacterium | reverse complement strand
CTGCTGCACGGTATTTCTCCCTTAGCCTATTACGAATCCATATGGCTGTCAGGTTTAAAAAGGTAACAATCAGGACCAGCAGCAATGCCGTTGCATATACCAAAGGCCGTGCTGCCTCTACGTTGGGGCTTTGAAAGCCAACATCATAAATATGAAACCCGAGATGCATGAATTTTCTGTCCAGGTGCAGAAAGGGGACATTTCCGTCCAACGGCAGTGACGGTGCAAGTTTGACTACGCCGACCAGCATCAGGGGCGCAACTTCACCAGCGGCTCTGGCGATGGCCAGGATCATGCCGGTCATCATGGCAGACGCAGTCATCGGCAAGACGGTGAGCCAGAGCGTTTCCGCCTTGGTTGCGCCAAGCGCCAAACTGCCCTCGCGTATCTCACGCGGGACGCGTGAGAGACCTTCTTCTGTTGCGACAATCACCACCGGAACGGTAAGGAGGGCAAGTGTCAACGAGGCCCAAAGCAAACCGGGTGTTCCAAATGTCGGCGCAGGCAATGCTTCCGGGAAGAAAATTTGATCAATTGACCCGCCGATAAAATAAACAAAAAAACCGAGGCCGAAGACACCATAGACAATAGAAGGGACGCCGGCGAGATTATTCACTGCGATTCGAATCATGCGGGTGAACAACCCCTGCTTGGCATATTCATGCAAGTAAATTGCGGCAATAACACCAAACGGCGTCACCATGATTGCCATGATAATTACCATCATCACAGTGCCGAAAATGGCAGGGAAAATACCGCCTTCTGTATTCGCCTCGCGCGGTTCATCACTCATAAACTCCCAGAGTTTTTCGAGATAAAAATGGACCTTGTCCAATAACGTCATGGTATTCGGCTGATAGGCCCGGACCACCTTGGCAAGCGGCAGTTCTACTTCCTCTCCATCCGCCAGCGTCGCAATAAAGCTGTCCTTATTAAGCGACTGGTAAAGGCCGGAAAGTTGTTCTATTAAAGTGTTGTACTCATGCTGCAGTTGTTCTCGAGCAGCGGTAATGGCCCCGACTTGTGTCTTATCCTGAACCCCTTCCAATTCCTGGCTACGTTCTCTGAGGCGCAATCGTTCCATTCGATAATTTATTCCACCAATCAAGTCCTTTTCGATGTACCTAATTTGATCAAATATCCGCCCGTTTTCCTGGATTGTCTGTTGAAAAACCGCCCACAGATCACCATTGGGATTAACCGGTTGGCCGTTGACCTTGAGCCCCTTCAAATAGCCGTAAAAATTTCCCCATTCCCTGCGTTCAACCACCATTGCCTCTTCAGGATAATTTGTCACATCCATGGAAGGTTCCACAAACCAGCGAAAATCCACGCCATAATAGTCACGATTACCCATCTTGATTAAATAGCGATTGACCCATTGATTGTTGGATATCTGCTCATGTTCCCCAAGCTGGCTTGAGGTGACTCGTTCATGATCCGACATCTCGCCGAGTACACGGATAGCAGGGCCATCCCGTTCTGCATATTCAAACTCCACCACAGAATCTGGCCAGAAGTGGCTTAATCCACGCACGGCAATCAACCCGATCAGACCGGTGACCAAGATAATTGAGATGCTCACCGCGCCAGCAGTGAGCCAGATATAGGGTTTACCGCTGTCAAACCATGTTTTTATTCTGTTAAACATTATAAATTGCTGTATTTGGTGCGCAGCCGTTGCCGTACGATTTCAGCAATAGAATTAAATACAAATGTGGCCACAAAAAGGACGAGGCCGGCAAGAAACAGAATTCTGTAATGTGTACTGCCGACCTCGGACTCAGGCATTTCAACGGCAATGTTGGCAGAAAGCGCCCGGAAGCCCTGAAAAATACTCATGTCCATAATGGCAGTATTGCCGGTCGCCATCACCACGATCATCGTCTCCCCAACAGCGCGACCAAGTCCAATCATTACTGCAGAGAATATGCCTGGACTTGCCGTCAGCAACACGACCCGCATCATGGTCTGCCACGGGGTTGCGCCGAGGGCCAGCGAACCCGTGGTCAAATGTTTCGGCACACTGAATATCGCATCTTCGCTGATGGAAAAGATGGTCGGGATCACTGCAAAACCGATGGCAATACCGACAATCAGGGAATTACGTTGAACATAGGTAATACCGAATTCCTGACCCAGCCAGAGAGGCATGTTTCCATCGAAGAACCTCGATTCCACAATCTGGCCGAACCAGAGGGAGCAGGCGATGGCAAAAACGATTACCGGGATTAACAGCGCCGCCTCCCATCCTTCCGGCAGCTTCTGCTGCATCCATGCGGGCGATTGCCTCCATAGCCAGCAGGCAACCAGAATAGCCGCCGGGATCAGCACCAGAAGCAGCAGAATTCCGGCCAGATGATGCTCAACATACGGGGCAAACCAGAGACCGGCGATAAATCCAAGTATCACAGTAGGTAATGCAGCCATAATTTCGATGGTTGGTTTGACCAATCCCCGCATATGGACTGACATGAAGTAGGCAGTATAGATGGCACCCATGATAGCCAGCGGTATGGCGAACAACATGGCATAAATCGAGGCTTTTAACGTACCAAAGGCCAGGGGAGTCAGGCTGAATTTAGGTTCAAAATCACTGCTCGCCGAGGAAGATTGCCAGATAAACTCAGGATGCGCCCGGCTTTCGTACCAGACACTACCCCAGATGGACTGCCAGGAAATTTCCGGATGTTCATTGGTAATCTTCCAGAAATGAATCCGCTGCCCGGCATTTTCAATCATTGCAGCATTGGCGCGCGGCGCAACTGCGATTAATTTGAACCTGGCATTATCGATATGCAAAAGTTTGACTGCACGGTGGGCAGTCGCGTGATAAACACCCAGATTGCCATCGGCATCGACAGCAATAAATCCTTTGCGGAAATATTCGGGTGCAATTCCCACGATAGGTGCTTTTTGCGCGTCAAATGACCGTATGTGTTCAAGTGTATAGTTATTTTCCTCATCCCTGACCGGGAACCACTGTGTAATATAACCCCGTGTATCTCCGGCAAGTATCGAAATGCCACCGCTAAGAAATTCGAGACTGGTAATCTGAACATCTTCCGGGACAGCTTTAACTCGTTGAATAAGGCGTGGATCGGATTTTTTGCTGATATCAAAATAACTGATGAATCCTGAATCATCTGCTACATAAAGCTCGCGCTGTTCAATATCAAGCACCACATGCGTTACATTGGAATTCACCAGATCGATCTCTCTCTCAACCCAGTTAAAAGTCATTTTTTCTGAACTCGAATCTTCCTTTTCAAGATTCAACAGGATCAACCGGGCGTCTTCCGTTCTGGCCACCAGTGTGATCTGCTCTTCATCGGCCTGTACACCAAGCCCCTGAATAGCCTTTCCCTTGGCATCTACCTGGATCGGTGTTTCACCAAACGGATACGCAATACCTGGCGTGATAAGCCGCACATTATTCGGGTAGCTTATGGAATAATTATGTTGCGCCACCTGAACAGTCCCGTCGGTCAATCCCAGCGCGATAATCCGTTGCGTTGGATCGCCTGCGCTAAAGGCGCTTACCGTTGCCTTTGTCGCGGAAAGCAGTGGTAAGACTTTTTGCGCCAGGCCATCACGGGTATTAAAGAAGACCGCTTCACCCTTTGCTGTGATGCGCAAACCGATCTCATGCTGCTCTTCCATGGCATAAAAAAGCGACTCTGCATGAAGATCACCCGGTAAAGGATAGCTGGCTGTCTCCTCTATTTGCGCCGGCCGGAACATGGGCAGAACGATATATAACAGGTAAAAGGCGATAAGTACTATCGCAATTATGACGCCAATCCCGCCAAACGCCATCACGTGGCGGGTAATGTCATCTTTGAAATGCCGCCAGCGCCGGTAACGCCTGGCAGTAAGCGTATTGAATTGCGGTAAGGCAACAGCGGTATGGGTATCAGGCATGAATACTAGTGTAGGGTCGAATTATGACAATACTGTTAAATGTCCAGCCCGGGACAACTTATTAATTACTAAACAAAAAAATACCCCGCAGGGGGGGTATAAAATAGTTGCAGAGGGTTATATGGGTTATAAAACGGTCAGATAGAGTATTTTCACTTGCTGCTTGTTGCCACATTGACTCCTGAAATCTTGGCGAGCTCTGTACCTGCTACTTTGGCGGGCAATGGAATGTAACCGTCCTTGACCACCACGGTCTGTCCGACCTTGGAAAGCACCATCTTCAGGAACTCAGTCTCTAGCGGCGGCAATGGTTTGTTGGGGTCTTTATTGACGTAAACATATAAAAACCGTGACAGCGGATATGTGCCCAGGGTGGCATTTTCATTTGAAGCTTCAATGAAATCAGTGCCATCTTTAGCCAGTGGCACGGGCCTTACCCCGGAGGTCTTGTAACCAATCCCGGAATAGCCAATACCATTGAACGATTTGGTAACACTTTGCACAACTGATGCGGAACCCGGCTGTTCATTCACGGTATTCTTAAAGTCCCCCTTGCACAGGGCTTTTTCCTTGAAGAAACCATAGGTCCCGGAGACCGAGTTACGTCCATAAAGCTGGACTGGTTGGCCTGCCAGCTCACCGGCCACGCCCAACTGTCCCCAGGTTGTTATATCGTCAGAATAGCCGCATTTGCGTGTTGCGGAAAATATGGCATCGACCTGCGGCAAGGTCAGGCCTTTGATCGGGTTATCCTTGTTCACATAGACAGCCAGGGCGTCGATCGCAACGGCGATTGCTGTGGGTTTAAAACCATATTTAGATTCGAATGCAGCTGTTTCCTCCGCTTTCATCTCGCGGCTCATGGGTCCAAGATTGGCTGTCCCTTCGGTCAGGGCGGGTGGAGCGGTGGACGAACCTGCTGCCTGGATTTGTATATTCACATTCGGATACAGGCGCTTGAATTCCTCGGCCCAGAGGGTCATGAGATTGGCCAGGGTATCAGAACCGACGCTGTTGATATTACCCGAAACACCACTGGCCTTGCTGTAATCGGCCAGTGTTGGATCGACCATATCATCGGCGAATGCAGTTACTGACAGCAATGCAGCCAGTAAAAGGCAAACCGTTAACAATCTTTGCTTAATCATAGTTTTTTCTCCAAACCACTGTTATGAATATTTAAATCTGTTTTATTAAAAATGCCTGAGAGTATGGCGCGCCTACATGACAGATCAATGAAAACAATATGACAGTTTCAAGACAGTACTTCAGGCATGGCGCTATGCGTTAAACAACAAAATTATGAAGATATTTCCCCGGATTAAGCGCTCAGGCTGGTACCTGCGTTTTTTGACTTATACACAATAATCCTGGCGGGAAAATCACAGCGAAAGGTACTGCCTTTGCCTAACTGGCTGTCAATATGCAGTCTCCCGCCATGTCGTGCCAATACATGTTTGACAATAGCAAGACCAAGACCGGTCCCGCCTTTTTCCCGGGAGCGATCTTTGTCCACGCGATAAAAACGCTCTGTGATACGGGGTATATGCTCTGGCGCGATACCTTCACCATTATCCGCTACCTCCAGATGCGCACCTTCCTTATCGGCATACCAGTGGATCCGTATGATTCCACGCTCCGAAGTATGCTGCACAGCATTATTAACCAGATTGGAAAAAGCGCTATAAAGCTCTCTTTGACTGCCCCGTATCCAAAGTTCAGGATCCGTATCCAGGTAAAAAATATGCTCCATCATGCCGCTCAGGGTTTGTGCCTCCTGATAAACACTGGTTAACAGATCAGGCACCATTACCGGTTCGGTTTCCTCATGCTCCTTGATCATTTCCAGTGAAGATAGCTGCAAAAGATCATTAATCAATCTCCGCATTCGTTCCGATTGTTTACGCATCTGTTCCAGATGTGGTTTCCACGTTTCCGGACACACCTCCATATCATCGGCAAATTCCTCCAGATAACCAGAAATTACAGTGAGAGGTGTGCGCAACTCGTGTGAGGCATTAGCAATGAAATCTTTACGCATCTGGTGTATGCGTTGAATTGTGGTAACGTCACGTGCCACCAGTAATTTCTGAATCTCGCCATAAGGTGAGATACGAATTTCAAGTTTCAGATCAGTATTTATCGGGGAGTCAATCTGCAAGGCCTTGTCAGGATGTTGTTGTTCCAGTTCCAATTGATTTAAATAGGTGATTAATTCAGGATGGCGGATTAGATTTAATATGCGCTGGCGTCCATCCTGCGGCCAGCGAATGCCCAGGTAATCACCGGCTTTTTCATTCGCCCATTCAATTTCACCATTTTCCCCCATGACAACCACAGCATCCGGTAATGCAGCGGTTGCTTCCTGAAAACGCTTCAAAAATCCGGAAAGTTTTTCTTTGCGTTGTTTGTGACGTATCCTGAGATATTCGATCTCCCTGCAGATTTCATTAATGATACCCGGATGTTCAGGCGGGTCACTTTCATTACGGTACTGCAGCCATTCATATAATTGTTTCAAAACCCGATATTGCCAAATCATAAACAAAACAATACCGGCCAATAGACATATTACTATCTGGCCCGAGGCCAACCCCGCCAGCAAGCTGACAAAAATAACGCCTGTAAAACGCCAGATGTCCTCTCTCATTTTTCAATTCATATACTTAACGTGCAGAAAATCGATAACCCACGCTACGTACGGTCTGGATAAATTTATCAAAACCGAATGGCTCGAGTGTTTTTCTTAACCGTCTGATATGGACATCAACCGTACGCTCTTCAACATAGACATTCTGTCCCCAAACATGGTCGAGTAACTGCGCGCGGCTGAAAACCCGTTCCGGATGGGTTATAAAAAAATGCAGGAGCTTGAATTCCGTTGGACTGATGTCGATAATTTCGTTTTTGGCAGTCACTCTGTAGGTTTCGGTATCAAGCACCAGACCTTCAACCTCAATAACACCCTCTTGTTCATCATTGGAATAACGGCGCAATACAGCGCGCAGGCGCGCCAAAAGTTCTTTGGTAGAAAAAGGCTTCGTGATGTAATCATCTGCGCCTGTATCAAGACCGCGTATTTTATCCGCCTCATCTCCCTTCGCCGTCAGCATTATAATGGGAATATTCTGGGTGTCGGTATCGTTTCTCAGGCGGCGAGCATAATCGATTCCGCTCATCCCCGGCAGCAT
>JACQHV010000139.1 GCA_016198885.1 Gammaproteobacteria bacterium | reverse complement strand
CTTCGGTGGATCGAGAATGACCATATCGAATTCCCGGCGGGAATCACGGTATCTGCGTAATATATCGAATGTATCTCCCTGAACATTCTCTATCCTGCCTTGATCAAATCCGTTCAATTCTGCATTTTTCCCTGCAAGGGCAAGAGCATCTGCGGATGATTCGATATTGGTCACCCTCATCGCACCTCCCCGCAATGCAGCCAATGCGAATCCACCGGTATAGGCAAAACAATTCAAAACGGAAGCATCATTTGCATACTGCCGGACAAAGCAAAGGTTTTCCCTTTGATCAAGATACATGCCTGTCTTGTGTCCCTTTCTGACATCCACCCAGAACTGCAAATCATCCTGCCGGATCTGAATAAGTCCGGGCAGCTCTTCCCCTGCCAGCAACCCTGCCTGCAGCGTCAATCCTTCCTTCTGCCGTATTTCAACATCTGATCGTTCATAGATACCTTTTGGTGATAATAGCTCCCATAATTGCTCAACGATGCATTGTTTATTGAATTCCGCACCGGCAGACAAAAACTGGCAGACAAGATAATCACCATAACGATCAGTAATAATGCCCGGAAGTCCATCGGATTCGGCATTCACCAGGCGATAAGCAGTATCGTTTTCTGATACAAACAATCTGCGCTGATTAATGGCGCGCTGGATTCGCTTCCGAAAAAAATGCGCATCAATTTTTTCATGAGGATGATATGTCCAGATGCGCACTCGGATCTGTGAACATGGTGAATAGGCGCCGAGTGCCATGATCTCACCATTTGCAGTGGCGATCCTGACGGTTTCACCGATTCCGATGTGATTATCGGTGTCTCTTAAAGCCCCGGAAAACAGCCATGGGTGATGCCTTTGCAATGTTTTTTCGCGGCCGGATTTCAGAACTACGGTATGCATTACGAATCGATTCTTTATATATGCATCAATTCAACGATGCTGGAGTGTTTCCGGTTGTATGCCATAGGCCAAGATGCGTGCCATCTTTTTCTGAAAGAATGGAAATCTGGCCATGAACCGGACAAGAAGTGGCGGACGGAACGGTTTGTCGGACTTCAGGGCATTGGCAATGATCCGTCTTTGAATAATTGACTGTACTGCCTGGATAAAACGGATGGGCCGTTCACGCCGGAACTGGACATCGGCCAGGTCCAATTCTGTCACATTTCCTTTATGCAAAGGTTCAATTAAGGCATTTGCTGCAGCGACTGCATCATGTATTGCGTAATTAATCCCGACACCACCAACAGGCGACATGACATGCGCGGCATCGCCAATAAGCAACAGTCCCGGTTTATACCATTGATTCACCCTTCCGGTAACAACAGAGAGAATGGCGCATTGTGACCAGTCTTTTAAATCTGAGATTGAACTCTTGAGTTCCGGGGCAAGTTTAATCAGTTCATCATGAAATGCCGCCATGCCCGCTTCGCGCAGGGTCTTGTAAGAACCTTTCAGAATGACAAAACCCAGCTGCCATTCATAACCTCGATCCAGCATGACCAGCATTACGCCCGTTCCAAAACGGCCGCCTGTGGAATTGCCCGTTTTATTGTCCTGGTGCCGCGGCAATTTAAACCAGATCACATCTATGGGTGGTGTTGTCTTGCCCAGTTTTATCCCCGCCTTCTCCCGGACTCGCGAGCCACGGCCATCAGCGCCGATGGTTAAACTTGCGCGCACTACATGGTCTTTACCATCTTTCATATAAGTTACACCGCATATTTTATTATTCTCAACAATCAAATCGTGTACCTTTGCATTCATTACCAGACGAAAATCGGGTAATTTTTTGGCTTCTTCTGTCATGAATGTAAGAAATCGTTCCTGCGGGATTAGTGCGACATATGGAAACAAAGTATCAAGACATGAAAAATCGGCCATGGTAATTTTTTCTTCAGTCGAAGTTAACTGAAACTTATCCACCCTGGCATGACAAAGCTTGAGAACCGGTTCTGCAAGACCCATCTGATCCAGGATCTCCATTGCAGAGGCATGCAATGTATCGCCACGGAAATCGCGATCAAAATCAGCCTGGGCCTCGAGCAGGGTCACTGGTATGCCCCGCCTTGCCAGCAATATTGAAAGTACAACGCCCGCCGGACCGGCACCGACAATACAGACATGATTGGGGGCTGATTCATTAAATGACAACATTATTGGCGATACTCCTGTGCATTACCTGCTCAGTTACCTGAATATTCTATTATTTCCCTTATTTTCTATACTAAATCAAGGTAATAACTAAGACACCTTTTTTGCTTTTTTCCGCTATAATGCGCGGCCTTCACATTTACCGGTAGTCATCAACCGTGATTGAACAGATTAGAAATATTGCCATCATTGCCCACGTTGATCATGGGAAAACCACCCTGGTCGATCAACTGTTACGACAATCGGGCACACTCGAAGCGCATGCCGCCATGCAGGAACGCGTCATGGACAGCAATGAACTGGAACGTGAGCGTGGCATTACCATTCTTGCCAAAAATACGGCATTGAAATGGAAGGAATACCGGATCAATATCATTGATACACCCGGGCATGCGGATTTTGGCGGCGAAGTGGAACGGGTGTTGTCCATGGCCGATTCGGTTCTGTTGCTGGTGGACGCCGTGGACGGACCGATGCCGCAAACCCGATTTGTAACACAAAAGGCGCTTGCCCGCGGCTTTCGACCTGTTGTCGTGATCAATAAAATTGACCGGCCGGGTGCACGCCCGGACTGGGTGCTGGATCGCACCTTTGATTTGTTTGATCGCCTGGGCGCCAACCATGATCAACTGGATTTCCCGGTCGTCTATACTTCCGCAATCTACGGTTATAGTTCGCTTGACCCATCGGTTCGGGAAGGTGATATGCAGGTCTTGTTCGAGACGATTGTGACGAAAGTGCCGCCCCCTGATGTCAACCGTGATGGGCCATTCCAGATGCAGATCAGTTCACTGGTCTATAACAGTTATGTGGGCGTCATCGGCATCGGGCGCATAACCCGCGGTGCGGTAAAGACAAATACGCCGGTAATGGTTATTGATCAGAAAGGTCAGCCACGCTCCGGCCGGGTATTGAAGATATACAAATTACTCGGGCTGGAACGATTTGAAATACCGGAGGCCACCGCCGGTGATATCGTCGCAATCTGCGGCATCGAAGATCTGGGCATCTCCGAAACCGTTTGTGCGCAGACTTACCCGGAGGCGTTACCAGCCCTCACCATCGATGAACCTACAGTCAGCATGACATTCCAGGTAAATGATTCCCCATTCTGCGGAAAAGAGGGCAAATATGTCACCTCGCGCCAGATTCATGAACGTCTGCAACAGGAACTGAAACACAATGTCGCATTACGCGTGGAAGAGACCAGCGACGCGGACAAATTCAGGGTATCAGGCCGTGGTGAACTCCATCTTTCGATATTAATCGAGACCATGCGCCGCGAGGGCTATGAACTGGGTGTCTCCCGTCCGGAAGTCATTATCAAAGAAATTAATGGCGAGACATGTGAACCTTACGAGCAATTGGTGGTTGACCTGGAACAGGAATACCAGGGTGCTGCCATGGAAATACTCGGGCAACGCGGAGGTGATCTCAAGGAGATGCTACCGGATGGAAAGGGACGGGTGCGCCTGGATTATCTGATCCCGGCACGCGGTCTTATCGGTTTGCGCACGGAATTTCTCACTGCCACTTCAGGCACCGGCTTTATGTACCATGTCTTTGATCACTATGGTCCCGTGAAACGAACCGGATCAAGTGAACGCACCAATGGCGTTTTGATCTCCAATGGTACCGGCAAGGCGCTGGGTTATGCGTTGTTTAATCTGCAGGAACGCGGGCAGATGTTGATCGACCCGGGGACTGAAGTGTATGAGGGTATGATCGTCGGCATCCATTCCCGCGATAATGATCTTGTGGTCAATCCATTAAAAGGTAAACAGCTGACAAATATTCGCGCCGCGGGAAGAGACGATAATATTCTCCTGACGCCTCCCGTCCACTTCAGCCTTGAACAGGCGCTGGAATTTATCGATGATGATGAATTAGTTGAAATAACACCGGATAATGCTCGGTTGCGCAAGAAACTACTGAAGGAACATGAACGTAAACGCGCTGGTCGCCAAGCAGTTTAATTTCTATTTCTCCGTGTACCTTACCGGGATGTGTGGCAGGTAGCGCAAGAATGAGTTATTGGTGATTAGCGATGAAGTGTAGGATGCACAAATGCCGCGAGCACAGGATGTGCAGGAG
>JACQHV010000146.1 GCA_016198885.1 Gammaproteobacteria bacterium | reverse complement strand
GGGAATTTCCCGGGGGCAAGGTGGAACCTGGTGAGGATATCAAGACAGCATTGGCCAGAGAACTGCAGGAAGAACTTGGCCTGATTGTTGTCAAGGCACGTCCATTTATTAAACTCCATTATGATTATCCTGATCAAAGCGTTGTGCTCAATGTATGGCTGATTAACCGATGGCATGGGCAAATCCATAGTAAAGAAGGCCAGTTTATTCAATGGATCGAAATATCAAAACTTCCGGGACTGGATTTTCCGGCCGCAGATAAAGCTGTTATAAAAGCCATCCAGCTCCCCTCGTTATATCTCATCAGTCCGGGACCAACCGATAGTCTGGACGAATATTTATTTTGTATTGAAAAATGTCTTAAGGCGGGTGCTCGCTTATTGCAACTACGATGCAAGAAAGCAATATATACACAATATCCTGATCTTGTAACTAAAATGCTTGAGATATGTAATGCATATAAAGCCAAGTTTTTATTGAATTCGACACCTGCAACTGCAGTTTTTTATAATACACATGGGGTGCATTTATCCAGTGCACGATTGTTACAATTAAATCATCGACCGCTTGATACCAATTATTGGGTAGCTGCTTCCTGTCACAATCAGAATGAATTACAACATGCTTGCCGTATTGGAGTGGATTTCGTTGTACTTTCACCAGTTGAGTCTACTCCGAGTCATCCCGAAGCAAACCCGTTAGGATGGGAAAGGTTTGTGCAACTTGCCGAGTATTCAACAGTGCCTGTCTACGCGTTGGGTGGTATGCGTCCCGTACATTTGCGAAAAGCTTGGGACAATGGGGCGCAGGGAGTAGCTATGTTAAGCGGAGTGTGGTCTGCGAATAACCCCGCGGATGTAATTCGCAAATGTGTTGAAAGGTATTAAGTAATCAGTGTTTTAACTGATTATTATTGTCATTAGTATCATCGCGGACGTATTCATCGGATGGTATGCGATTATGTCCTTCCATCCATTCACCAAGGTCTATTAATCTGCAACGTTCACTACAAAATGGCCGCCATTTATTGCTGGAGTTATATTCTGCCGGTTTGCCACAATGTGGACAGTTGAGTTTGGTTTTCACAATATACAACAATGCAGCTCAAATTCGACATTATCCTGGGTTTGTATTGGCCTGGATGTTGTTGAATCTTGCTCCATGAACCTTACTGTAAATCTATGCTTGCCACCACTAATCTCCGGGAAATACTTTGTTTGTGATGGCAGTATGACCCTTATTAACTGACATGCCAGATTGGATTCAATTGGTTTTTGATAAAATCCGGCCATGGCTTGTTCTTTGACAGGTGTGGCGCTGTTTCGAATCATGTGTAATGTTAATTTGAGAGCATCATGAATTAATAATAAATCACTATGCCACTTTTTAATATCTTTAATACGTTCTTCAGGAGGTTTATGCAGCCAGTAATGGTAACCGGGTAAATCAAAATTGCAGGAACCACCCGGAATAATACTGCGTTGTCTTATAGAGGTGATAAATTCATCCTGTCTCATTATTTGGCCAGGCTGATATGAGCTGTCCCGTAAGGATTCCAGGATCTTGATGATATTATTCAGAATGTTATGCAAGCGTTCATGATCTACATTGGGATTTGTTGTTAAGGCATTCAATGTTGATGAGTGACGCTCAAGTTCTTTTATAAGCTCGGTTTTAATATCGGAACGGGAAAGCAGATCAACAATATTCAAAAGGCTTGTTATAGTAGCGCGATTATCCCATTGATCTGAGTAGGTGATATGGTGGTTTACTATATAAAACAAATGTTCAAGACGCAGAAACGTACGTACTCGTTCGTTTAATGGCTGCTCGTAAATAATATTATTTTGCACAAGTTAAACCGTTATTGTTTTTCATTAATACTTTAATTGTCTACCAGTTAGGCTGGCCTGACAATGATATCTGCTGCAGTTTTTGTATAACACTCGTGTAAATCCTTAACCTGTTTATGAAGTGATGTCAAATTACCATCGTTATGAATTATATCGTCTGCAGCATTCAGTCGAATATCACGTGAAGTCTGTGCCCACATGATTTTTTGTATATTTTCAATATTCATATTATCACGTTGACAGGCGCGTTGAATTTGTAGTGCTTCCGGGATATCTATAACAAGAACTCTGTCGACCTTATTCATTGCACGCGTTTCGATTAAGAGCGGTATGCATATAATGCAATATGGATTGGTTATCTTTGTGAGCTGATTCTCGATTTCATCATAAACCAAAGGGTGAAGTATATTTTCCAGTTTCTTCCTTGAGTCCGAATCCAGGAAAATTAATTCTTGTAGGCGTTTCCGATCCAGATTGCCTTTATAATCAGTAATTATTTCTTCCCCAAATGTCTCTACGATAGCCTGCAAGGCAGGTTGACCTGGACGGACAAGCTCATGCGCAATCTGATCAGCATCTATTATGGGAACCCCGAAATCTGCAAATAGTTTGCATACTGTACTCTTGCCACTGCCAATACCACCCGTGAGTCCAATACGTAATGTTGGTTTCACAGTGGTGATCACCAATTAAGATAAGCTGTAATGATCTCTCTTCCCCAAATCAGCGCAACCCAGCCCGATATGGCGAGAAAGGGTCCAAACGGGACAGGAATATTCTTGTCGTGCTTGCGAAAGATGATCAGATAGATTCCGATAACTGCGCCAAGCATGGATGAGAATAAAATGACAAGTGGGAGCATTTGCCAGCCGAGCCACCCACCTAACAAGGCAAGGAGTTTGAAATCACCATACCCCATCCCTTCCTTACCAGTAATTAGCTTAAATGCAATATAAATCAACCATAACGATCCATAACCCAGCATCACCCCCGCAAGACTCGAATAGATATCTGTAAATACGCCGAACATATTGCAGGCTATGCCCAGCCATAGAAAAGGCAGGGTAATGTCATCCGGGAGTAATTGCCGGTCAATATCGATCATGCAGAGACAAATAAGAGCCCAGGTCAGAAGAACAGCAAAGAACATCTGTATGCTGTAACCAAAATGCCATGCAATATAGGCAGTCAATAGTCCACAGACAGCTTCGACCAGCGGGTAACGTATTGAAATAGGCGAATTACATACCCGGCATTTCCCTTTCAATAGCAGATAACTGATGACAGGTATATTTTCCATGGCACTGATGTTGTGATTGCATTGCGGACAACGCGATCGTGGAGTGAAGAGGTTAAATGGTTCATGAATTTCTTCATGTTGATCCGGGAGATTTAATAAATCCCTGCATTGTGTGCGCCACTCGCGTTCCATCATGATGGGCAATCTATAGATCACAACATTGAGAAAGCTGCCGATAATCAGACCCAATATGGACATGAAGGTAATGAGAACATCGGCGTGCATTTGCAGGTAGGAAGTAATCGGCATGGGATCAGAAATTAATCAAATAACAGGTGATCGATGACACATAATTGCAGGGAAACAAAGGCGAATAAGTTGAAATATTGTGATGGTAGATGATCCTGGAGGGATCCGACCATCAAGATAGCAAATTGAAACTATACAACCGCGCCCATCTTGAATATTGGGAGATACATGCCTATCACGAGACCGCCGATAACAACACCCAGGAAGGCCATGATCATGGGTTCCAACAAACTGGTCAGTGCCTCAACTGCATCATCCACTTCCTGTTCATACCAGTCGGCCACCTTGCCTAGCATGGTATCAATAGCGCCCGATTCTTCACCAATGGCCACCATTTGGATGACCATATTAGGAAACAGTCCAACATTACGCATAGCCGCCTGAAGCTGGGTACCGGTAGAGATCTCGTCACGGATCTTTATCGTGGCGTTATAGTAGACAATATTACCGCAGGCGCCGGCGACAGATGTCATGGCTTCAACCAGTGGTGTGCCGGCGGCAAACATGGTTTCAAGAGTCCTTGCAAAGCGGGCTATCGCCGCTTTATTCAGAATCATACCGATGATCGGTATTTTGAGTGACATTCGATCCAGAAATTGACCAAAGGCCTTTGAGCGTTTTCTGAGTTCCAGAAACCCGAATACAATTCCGACTATACCACCACCGAGCGCCCACCAGTAGGACTGAAACCATTTGGACATATTGATGATCATCATGGTCAGTGCCGGCAGATCAGCGCCGAAACTTGCGAATAACTCCTGGAACTGCGGGATCACGAAGATCATCAGGATGGTGACGATAATGAAGGCCACCACAATGACCGCGGCCGGATAAAATAACGCTGACTTGATCTTGGACTTGAGTGCCTCGGTCTTTTCCATATAGGTTGCAATCTTGTGCAGGATGCCTTCCAGAATACCGGCATGTTCACCGGCTTCAACGAGGTTACAGTACAAATCATTAAACTGAAGGGGACGTTTGCGCAGGGCATCGGTCAAAGCACCGCCAGCTTCAACGTCGGCCTTGATACCGAGGACAAGGTCTTGCATGCTTGCGTTATCATGACCACGGCCCACAATCTCAAAAGCCTGCACAAGTGGTACACCGGATGACATCATGGTTGCAAGTTGACGGCTGAAGACTGTAATGTCCTTTGGTGTAATCTTCTTTCTTCTGCCTCCACCGACTAGTGATTTGGGTTTTTTCTTGACCTTGGTGGGATTGATTCCCTGGCGGCGCAGGACGGCTTTGATCAGGGTGTCACTTTGACCGCTCATTTCACCCTTGACACGTTTGCCCTGCTTATCCGTGCCTTCCCAGACAAACATTACCGATTTTGCAGCTTCAGCCATGGTATTATTCTATAGTTACGCGGTTTACTTCAGCGAGACTGGTGATGCCGTCCTTCACCTTCTTTAAACCGGAGGCACGTAGATCCCAGATACCTTCCGATCTTGCCTGGTCTGCAAGTTGCACGGCATTGGCGCCTTCAATAATCAATCGCTTCATGGCATCCGTGATAGGCATGACCTGATAGATACCGGCGCGTCCCTTGTAACCGCTGGGGCAATCGCTGCCTTCGCCCGGACCGAAAATGCTGATACCTGCATTAACCCATTCCTCCGGGAAACCTTCTTTAAGCATTGCATCTTTCGGCATATCAATGGAGACCTTATAGTCAGGATGCAACCGTCGGCACAATCGCTGCCCCGTGATGAGATTGATGGTTGTGGCAACGGCAAATGCCTGGATACCCATATCCTGCAAACGTGTAAGCGTTTGCGGTCCATCATTGGTATGCAAGGTTGACATCACCATGTGGCCTGTCTGTGCGGCTTTTACTGCGATGGACCCGGTATCGTAATCACGTATCTCACCAACAAGAATAATATCCGGATCCTGGCGCAGGAAGGCCTTTAATGCCTTGGGGAAGGTCATGCCTGTGCGTTCATCCACCTGCACCTGGTTGACACCAGGCAGATTGATTTCAACCGGGTCTTCGGCCGTGGAGATATTGACATCAGTCTGATTCAAAATGTTGATGCCGGCATAGAGCGAAACTGTCTTGCCACTCCCGGTTGGGCCTGTGACCAGAAACATTCCGTAGGGTTTGTGCAGATTTTTGAGGAACAGTTCCTTTTGAAAATCTTCATAACCTAGCATATCTATCTGCAGTTTTGCGGCGCTGGAATCGAGGATACGTAAAACTGCCTTCTCGCCAAACAACGTCGGGCAGGTGCTGACACGAAAGTCAATGGCCTTGTCCTTGGATAGTTTTAACTTGATACGGCCATCTTGCGGTACACGCCGTTCTGATACATCCAGTCGCGACATCACCTTGATACGCGCTGCGATCTTCATGGATAGACTTAAAGGTGGCTTGGTAATTTCCTCCAGCACACCGTCAACACGGAAGCGGACACGGAAGAACTTTTCATAGGGCTCAAAATGCAAATCAGAAGCTCCCCGCTTGATGGCATCCAGTAGCACCTTATTAACAAAACGTACTACCGGGGCATCATCAACTTCGCCATCATCCTGGGGTTTATCAGCGGTTTCATCCACTGTTTCAAGGCCATCAAGATTCTCAAGACCGTCATCTTCCATAGAATCCATAAGACTGCCGCCCGCCGCATCCAGTGCATTGTCTATTGATTTGGCGAGTTTGTCTTCCTCGACCAGAATCGCATCGGTGCCCATACCGACTGCAAACTTGATCTCATCAAGTGCCTGAAGATTTGTAGGATCAGAGACTGCGACGAAGAGACGTTTACCCCGTTTGAAAATGGGTAAGGCATGATGTTTCTTGATCAGATCTTCCTTGACCAGTTTGGTAATATCCTTGTCGAGTTCGATAGCATTAATATCAAGTAAAGGGACACCAAATTCCTGTGCAGCAGAAAGTGCAATTTTTTTGCCAGGTACCAGATTGTTGGCGACGAGATAGGAGACAAAGGGTATCTTCTCTTTTAATGCGCCTTGAAAGGCTTGTTGTGCGGAATCTTCACCAAGCAAACCGTCAATCACCAGTTTTCTGGCAAGACCTGAAAGTTGAATTTTACTTGTTGAGACCGCCATGCTGGTTATTATTACATAATTGCAAGGTTTAACGTCTAAATATTAGATTATATAAAGGAAATAACCAACAACTTTGGCATATTAATGGCCGCTTCCCCACGCCGGGAAATAGTAGTTCCCACGCACATGTTTGTATAGTGTCTTGTTAGCCTTATTTTTACAGTGATATTTCAGTTAAGGTAACAATATGATGTTGCACTGCACTAAAGTCAGGACAGGATGTTATTTTTTCACATTAAATATCAAATTGTTTTTCTTGATATCCACAGTAATTGCATCGCCCGGGCCAAATTTACCCGACAAGATTTCCTTGGCAAGCGGCGTCTCAAGATATGTCTGGATGGCGCGTTTCAGAGGCCTTGCCCCATAAACGGGATCAAAACCAGTTGCTCCAATCCATTCCATGGCAGCCGGTGTTATCTTTATGCTGATGTCCTGCTCGCGCAGGCGTTCTGCTACGTGTCTTACCTGTATATCCGCAATGGCCCTGATCTGGCCATTCTGCAGGGCATGAAAGACCACGATATCATCAATACGATTGATGAATTCCGGCCGGAATTGCCTGGAAACAACACCAAGTACAATTGTTTTCATATTTTCATAATCGCTGTCAGAAGACATCTCCTGGATCTGTTCTGAGCCGAGATTGGATGTCATGACGATCACGGTATTGCGAAAATCAACAGTACGACCATGACCGTCCGTCAGCCGGCCATCATCAAGTACCTGTAACAAAATGTTGAATACATCAGGGTGTGCCTTTTCAACTTCATCCAGCAAAATAAGACTGTATGGTTTACGACGTACCGCTTCTGTCAAATGGCCGCCTTCCTCATATCCCACATAACCGGGCGGCGCCCCGATCAGCCGCGCCACGGCGTGCTTTTCCATATACTCTGACATGTCGATACGGATTAACGCTTCTTCAGTATCGAACAGAAATTCAGCAAGTGCCTTGCATAACTCGGTTTTGCCAACACCCGTTGGACCGAGGAACATAAAAGTGCCATTCGGGCGATTGGGATCCGACATGCCCGCACGTGAACGGCGGATGGCGTTTGACACAGCCATAATTGCCTCGTCCTGTCCAATCACGCGTTGATGCAGGGTATTTTCCATATGCAGTAATTTATCGCGCTCTCCTTCAAGCATTTTTGCCACGGGGATCCCGGTCCATTTGGAAACGACCTCTGCGATTTCGTTTTCGGTGACTTTGTTTCTGAGCAGTTTCATGTCTTTTATCTCGGCCTGATCCGCCTTTCTCAATTGTTTTTCAAGTTCAGGAATGACACCGTATTGAAGTTCTGACATACGATTCAGATCACTCGCTCGCTTGGCGGTCTCAAACTCCAGACGGGCGCGTTCAAGTTTTTCCTTGATATGATGTGCGTCCTGCAGAGCTGCCTTTTCCGCAAGCCAGATTTCTTCCAGATCTGAAAATTCACGTTCGGTTTTCCTGATTTCTTCCTCCAGTTTTACCAGGCGTTTTTTTGAGGCCTCATCGGTCTCTTTTTTCAGGGCCTCGCGCTCTATTTTCATCTGAATCAAACGCCGTTCAAGCCGATCCATGACTTCCGGTTTCGAATCAATCTCGATGCTGATGCGACTCGCAGATTCATCAATCAGATCTATGGCCTTGTCGGGTAATTGCCGATCCGTGATATAGCGGTGTGATAGAGTTGCAGCCGCAACTATTGCCGGATCTGTAATCTGTACATTGTGATGGACTTCATAACGTTCCTTGAGTCCGCGCAGGATAGCAATCGTGTCTTCAATATTCGGTTCATCCACCAGAATTTTCTGAAAACGGCGCTCCAGGGCCGCATCCTTTTCAATATTCTCTCTGTATTCGTCAAGGGTAGTAGCGCCAATACAGTGAAGTTCACCGCGCGCAAGCGCAGGCTTCAACATATTGCCGGCATCCATAGCGCCTTCTGCCTTGCCGGCGCCGACCATGGTATGGACCTCGTCTATAAAGAGGATAATTTTGCCTTCCTGTTTGGCAAGATCATTAAGTACGGCTTTCAGGCGTTCTTCAAATTCACCACGGAATTTCGCTCCCGCAATCAACGCCCCCAGATCGAGGGCGAGCAGGCGTTTGCTTTTTAACGCGTCCGGGACTTCTCCATTAACAATACGCTGCAGGCGACCGCGG
>JACQHV010000018.1 GCA_016198885.1 Gammaproteobacteria bacterium | reverse complement strand
TTTTCCAGCGCCTGGTAGATTGGAACTGTCCCTACAGGTACAGGTGAGTTCCGGATGATCCATTCCCGTGTTTCATGGATATGTTTTCCGGTTGACAGGTCCATCACCGTATCCGCACCCCAGCGGATAGCCCACACCATTTTTTCAACCTCTTCCTCTATAGATGAGGTCACCGCCGAATTTCCGATATTGGCATTGACCTTGACCAGGAAATTCCGGCCAATGATCATTGGTTCGATTTCGGGATGATTGATATTGGCCGGAACAATTGCGCGTCCCTTCGCTACTTCAGCACGGACAAACTCTGGAGTAATTTCATCCGGTAATTCCGCGCCGAATCCCATGCCGGGATGCCGTTTACATAATTCCGTATTCCTGTATTCCTGCAATTTCTGATTTTCCCGAATCGCAATAAATTCCATTTCAGGTGTGATTATCCCCTGTCTTGCGTAATGTAATTGAGAGACATTACGCCCTGATTTTGCACGTTTTGGCGCCTGTGAATAATCGAAACGAAGATGGACCAGTCCAGGATCCTGCATCCTTCTGCGACCGTACTCAGAAGTAAACTTTTTCAACTGTTCCGTATCAGCGCGTTCCTCAATCCACGCAGTACGTAGCGCTGAAAGTCCCATGCGAATATCGATCTTCACTTCAGGATCAGTATAGGGACCGGATGTGTCATATACAGTTAGTGGAGGATTTTTTTCCACACCGAAATCAGCGGGGGTATCAGAAAGTGAGATCTCGCGCATCGGAACACGTAGATCCGGACGACTCCCCTGCACATAAACCTTGCGTGAATTCGGCAAGGCCTGGACAGACTGTTGATCGACCCTAGCTTTCCTGCTCAGGTATGATTGTGGTATAGCACTCATGATATAACTCCCTCAAACTTAAAAGAGTATGAGCGCCTGTTATGGTGTGAAAGTGCTTGCTTTCCTACGCCGGCATTAACCGGATCAGGTTCAAGGGTCACTCTCAGCCCCTACGGGCGCCCCTAGCCGCACTACTCATGCTTAATGCCATATATAATATATTGAACCTATGAAAAAGTCGTCCCTGACGTTTTTCAGGGTCGAAAAGCAAAAAAGCGATTTTTGCTTTTCTTCATTTTTCAAGTGCTTATGCGGTTGAAAAAAGGCAATACCTATCTATACTGCGGAGCCTCTTAATTTAATCAGAGGTTGCTTGGCAATTTTTGAGATAATCTACCGGATAATGAATACGCGCATGAACTTTGATCAGGCCCGCCTGAACATGATTGAGCAACAAATCAGACCATGGGAAGTGCTCAATCAAACTGTGCTCAACCTGATAGCGGAAATTCACCGTGAAGACTTTATACCTGAAGAATATCGGCAACTCGCCCTGGCTGACACCAATATACCCCTGGCTCACGGCCAGATAACTATGACGCCCAAGGTTGAGGCGCGCCTCGTGCAAAGTCTGAACATAAAATCCGGCGACAAAATCCTTGAGATTGGCACCGGATGTGCGTATTTGACCGCATTGCTGGCAAAATCCGGACGTGAGGTAACAAGTGTGGATATTTATGGGGACTTTACCGGGCAAGCTGATAAAAAGCTTAAACGATACAATATTAATAATGTCAACCTGAAAACAGGAGACGCGATAAATGGATGGGAGAAAGCAAGTCCCTATGATGTGATCGTTGTTACCGGGTCGGTCCCTGTACTCGAACCCTGTTTTCAGGAACAGCTTGCGGCTGGCGGGCGCCTGTTTGTGATAACAGGGGAATCTCCAGTCATGGAAGCGTTGTTGCTTACACGTATCGGAAATAAGGAATGGTCCAGAGAAGTTCTGTTTGAAACGGATTTGCCTGCCCTGATTGGCGCGCCACAACCACAACGATTCTCTTTATAGTTTTATAATGACAAAACAACTGACCGCTGAACAATTGAAAGCAGATCTAGATAAAAACGGTTCCCTATTATTACTGGATGTCCGTGAACCCTGGGAATACCAGATATGTCATATTGATGGATCTGTTAACATCAGCATGCACCTGATCCCCTCTTCCGTTGAACAGCTTGATCCGGAAAAGGAGATTGTTGTGATTTGCCATCATGGGATACGCAGCTTGCAGGTTGCCAATTATCTTGCGGAACGCGGCTTTAACAAAGTTACCAGTCTTGAAGGTGGTGTTGATGCATGGGCAACATCCATTGATCAAACCATGCCGCAATATTAAGAGGTGTATATGTTGCAGCTGAAATAGTTTACGATACGCTTCATAAAAAGAATTAACAGCATCTAACACGGATGATTCATTTTGTATAATCAAAAAATAATATTTACTTGTACCTTGATAGCTCTGCTAGTCTGTCCAGAATTACACGCAGAAGATCTCCTGCAGGTATATACGCTTGCCGAAACCAGTGATCCGGTATACAAACAGGCACAGGCATCCTATCGCGCAACCCTCGAGGCCAAACCCCAGGCCCGTTCACAGTTATTGCCATTAATCAATCTCAGCGCGAATACCGGTGTTAATAATCAGGATATCTCCACGGATTCCACTGTTGGCGCCGGTGGAGAAGTCAATTTTGGCAGCCGCGGTTATGCACTGGATATCACCCAACCTGTTTACCACTACGATCGCTATCTTGCCCTGGATCAGGCGGACAGTATAATTCAACAGGCCCGGGCAGAGCTTGATGCCTCACAGCAGGATTTGCTTCTGCGTGTTACCGAACGTTATTTTGAAGTTCTTGCAGCCATTGATAATCTTGAATTCGTCCGTGCCGAGAAAAATTCTCTTAACCGGCAGCTGGAGCAGGCAAAACAGCGATTTGATGTCGGTCTGATAGCGATCACAGACGTGCAGGAGGCGCAAGCCGGATACGATCGTTCCGTTGCCAATGAAATTGCGGCAGAAAATAACATTGATAATACCCGTGAGGCATTACGCGAGATAACAGGTGAATACCTGACCGCACTCGCACCCTTGGGTGAATCAATGCCACTCGTCAGTCCTGAACCGGACAAGATAGAGGCCTGGACCGAGGTTTCCCAGGAACAAAATCTGCTAATTATTGCTGCCAAACATCAACTGGAAACTGCACGCCAGGAAATCAGGATTCAGAATTCAGGGCATTACCCAACCGTTGACCTTGTAGCTAATCACGGTTTCAATTCAACAGGAGGGCGATTCGGTCAGACTGAAATTGATTCCACATCTGTCGGGTTGGAAATAAATGTCCCCTTGTATGAAGGTGGCTTGGTCAATTCCCAGACACGTGAAGCACGCGAACTCTACGATCAGGCACTGGAACGTCTGGAACAACAGCATCGTGCCGCACAGCGGGAGACACGCGAGGCATTTCTTGGTGTTATCTCTGGTATCAGTCAGGTCAAGGCCCTGAATCAGACCGTGATCTCCAGCGAAACCGCCCTGCAGGCCACTGTTGCGGGCTTCGAAGTGGGTACGCGCACGGCTGTTGATGTCGTTGCCTCTGAACGTGTTACATTACAGGCCAAACGTGATTATGCACGTTCCCGTTATGATTATATTTTAGACAGTCTGCGCCTGAAAAAAGCTGCAGGCACACTTTCTCCAGATGATCTGCAACAGATCAATGGATGGCTGGAATAATATAAAGATAATCAACAATAGCCGGATGCAGGAAATAATTTATGCCTGATCAGAACTCTGCAAATACCTCACTGTTATGCAGGGCTGAGAATAGTTGCCTTGTAGTGATTGATGTACAAACGCACCTGACCGCCGCAATGCCGATGAAAGTCCTGGCAAGACTTAAACGTAACTCAATTATGCTGATTAAAGCGGCAGGTATCCTGTCAGTTCCTGTATTCGCTACTGAACAATATCCAAAAGGACTGGGGCCACTCGATCCCGACATTAACGAAGTATTGCCTGAAAATTCCAGAAGGTTTGAAAAAACCTGTTTCTCCTGTGCCGAAGCTGATAATTTCATCAATGAGTTGAGTAATTGCGGACGCAAACAGGTCATTTTACTGGGTTTGGAAGCACATATCTGTGTTTTACAGACAGCGATTGACTTACTGAATGCTGGTTTCAATATCTTTGTAGTTATAGATGGTGTGTGTTCACGGCAGCGGGAAAATTATGAGGCGGCCCTGCAAAGAATGTGTCAATCCGGCATCATCACCTGTAACGCAGAATCCGTATTGTTCGAATGGCTGAGGGATTCAAGTCATGAACATTTCAAGACGTTATCAGCAATGGTGAGATAAGAACTCACACAAAATAAAATATCAGCCCGGCAGGTAATTCTGCAGCATATCCATGAGTAATGACTTTTTTATTGGCTTGGCGAGATGCGAAGTACACCCGGCAGACAGGCACTTGTTGACTTCCTCTCTTGTCGCATGTGCGGTCAGTGCAATGACAGGAGTTGCAGATTTATGTTTTTCCGTCTCCCAGGCGCGGACCATCCGGGTCGCTTTATGACCATCCATTACTGGCATCTGCACATCCATTAATACAAGGTCGTAATGACCCTGTTGAAACATTCCGACGGCGATCTCGCCATTTTCTGCCTCATCAATTTCATAAGATGTTTTCTTCAGATAGGCCTTGATTAACATACGGTTGTCGGGATTATCATCAACCAGCAATAAACGCCTGACCGTGCCTTTTACATCGGCATCCTGAATAACTGAATCCGGTTTTAATGAAGTTTCTTTGCCAAATAATGAATTACTGACCATATCAAGCAATTCCAGTTGTTTGACTGGTTTGACCAGATAAGAATTAATCCCGATTGCTTTTATACGGACCATGTGCGTATTCAAATCGGCTGGATTAATCATCATGGCCGTATTGATTTTCTGATCTCTCACTTTCATGGCTTCTACCAGTTGAAAACCATCCATGTCAGGCAGATAACAATCAATAATAGCCAATTGAAAACCTTTGTTTCGTGTATCTACACTTTGCAGAAACTGTAATGCACTATTTCCATCTTCTGCAACAGTGACTTTTGCCCCCTTACTGCATAGTATTTCATTCAGCAGTATACGATTTGTCTCATTATCATCTACAACCAGGATATTCTTCCCATCAAGTTTGTAATTGGCAACCACGGGTTTTTGCGCTGATACACTATCAACCAGCAGATGTACAATAAATGAAAAAATACTTCCCTTACCCACTTCGCTCGTAACCCATATTTTCCCGTGCATTAATTCAACCAGGCTCTTTGAAATCGTCAGACCCAGACCCGTACCGCCATATTTACGGGTAATAGACGAATCCGCTTGTGTAAAACTCTCAAAAATCGATTCCAGTTTTTCATTTGGAATGCCAATACCTGAGTCAGTCACTGAAAACAGAACATGATCATTATTATTTTCTTTACCATGGCTCACATAGACGACTATTTCTCCCTGTTCTGTAAATTTCAGTGAGTTACTGATCAAATTCAAAATAACCTGACGCAGTCTTGCAGGATCACCAATGCGATTAACATTGATAGCGGGATCTACACGACAGATTAATTCAACCTTTTTCTCGGCCGCCTTCAGGGCATAAATCTCAACGGATTCCTCAACAACATCTATGATATTGAAAGATATCTTTTCGAGTATCAATTGATGTGCCTCAATTTTGGAGAGATCAAGAATATCATTTACAAGACTGAGTAACGTATCTCCCGCACGTTTGAATACATTGATGTATTTTTCCTGTTCATCTGTAAGTTTTGTCTCCGACAGCAGTTCAGACATACCGATAATGGCATTCAGAGGTGTGCGAATTTCATGGCTCATACTGGCCAGAAAATCTGATTTCATCAAGGATGCTTTAACCGCCTTATCTCTGGCCCAGGCAAGTTCCTTGGTTTGTTCCTTGACGGTACGTTCTATCAGGATATTACGTTCACGTAATTCCCTCGCTTGTAACTCCTTGGCCCTGACCAGGGCGATTAACAATAATGTTACGCCACCACCAATTATTAACGCCGTATATATCAATCCCTTTTCAACATCATCCCAATAAATATCCTTCGCAATGCTCAGTTTGATCGAATAGGACGGAAGTTGTATCAGATTTTCTTCAATGATAGGGGCTATCGCCCACCTTTTTGATCGCGTTTGTTTCGCTTCTTTTTTATATAATAGTTGCCGCCCACTGATGCCGGCCGATTCGTTATATAATGTAAGCGCCATATCATCTGTAACTGCGCTTTGACCAATAATCTTTTCCGGATCTGCAATAATCGAGATTATGCCTTTCATTGCTGCAACCGTATCCTGTCCTTGTAACGAAGAATATCCGTCATTCAGAAGAACCTTGAACAGCCCGAAACGAGAAGTATTACCCGTTGTAATTACAGAAGATATGGGCGTAGAGCTGTCCGACATAAATATGCTGCGTATAATAGTCTGGAAATTGTTGTCAGTATTTACATCATGACCGGGTGGTAAGATATTTTCATGGCGTGATGCCTGGTATAGCACAGGTAAATAATATTCAGGGTTTTCTTCACCCCGTTCAATATCAAAAACAAGATTATGGTTATCAGTACCGGTATATTCATTCAGTCGTTTGTTGAAATCATCAATTTCATTCTCTCTGACCAGCGGATAATAAATAACTGCGTCGATAAAAGGGTGAAAACTGAGAAGTTCCTGTGAAAAAAGATTAAATTGCTGGCCTGTTAATTCCGGGTTGGCGATAATATATGCAGTGAGGTTATTGATTATATCATTACTGACCAGGATGTTATGGAAAATCGTCTCTTTAAGCGAACTTAATTCATAGCTAAATTCCTTCTTTTTGGCTTCGAGGGCATTATTTGAAACGATTAAAAACAGGACGACACCAAAAGCAAAACCTGAAACAAAGGTAACTGCATAGCTGATCCATCGCTGCGTATGTCCGTCTGACCCTGTAGCCATTATTTCTCAGTGAGGAAAATCATTGGTATACGATTTCTACCCGCTCAAGGTAATCGGCGAGACTGTTTATAAGTTCATTTATTGTTTTTATATCGTTAACTTTTGCAGCAGCTTCGATATCTGCGCCAAGATCAGTAATCATTGCAAAGCCATACCCGCCACCTACACCTTTCAGATTATGACCAATAGATCTTAACTTATCATAATCATTCACTGTAACCGCAGATTTAAGATTCTCGATATCCTTGACTCTGTTATCCAAAAAAACAGGAATTAGATCTTCCAAATCCCGATCAATATGCACAATAATTTTATCCTGATTCATTTATTGACTCTCAAATCGCACTTTTTATCAGTTTCAGGATTCCTTTTTAAATCTGAATTGTCCAGGGTCCAGGTTGTGCTGGTTCAGTAATTTATAGAATTCGGTACGATTTCTTCCTGCGATGCGCGCCGCATTCGCCACATGACCGCTGGTGATGCGTAATACACTTATCAGGTAATTTTTTTCACATGCATCTTTGGTTTCCTTTAATGTCTGTATTTCCTTCGGCACATCCTGCAATGCTGTTTTTACAAGACTCAAGGATATGGTATTTGTTTTGCAAAGAGTAGCACACAAGTCGACTACATTAATAAGTTGACGAATATTACCTGGCCATGATGATGATATGAGGTAGTCCATGGCATCTGGCGAAAAATGCTTCTTTTTTTTGTTGTTCTGTTTTGCATATTTTTCCAGGAAATATTCGGCCAGAACAGGAACATCATCACATCGATCCGCCAGTGACGGCATATGTAGTGGGATTACTTTTAACCGGTAAAACAAATCTTCCCTGAATTCTCCCGCCTTGACCGCCTTGTCCAGATCCTGATGCGTGGCAGAAATTATCCTGACATCAACCGGAAATGTCTTTACTGAACCCACTGGCCGGACTTCAAGATCCTGCAATACACGCAACAGCTTTACCTGGAGGGATAACGGCATATCGCCGATTTCATCCAGAAACAAGGTACCGCCATTGGCCGCCTGAAACAGGCCTTCATGCCGGGTATTGGCGCCGGTAAACGCCCCTTTTTCATGACCGAATAATTCGGATTCCAGTAATTGTTCAGGTATAGCTCCACAATTAACCGCAATAAATGGGTTGGCTCTCCGCGAACTCGCTTCATGTATCGCCTTGGCAATGATTTCCTTACCTGTTCCTGTTGCACCACTGATATATACTGTGACATTACTGTCAGCAACAGATTTCGCCAATTCAAGTAGATCGGCCATCTGTTTGCTTCGATACACGATATTTTTTGCAAAGCCATTATCCGCTGCTGTATCCCTTGTCAGCCGCAGCACATGTTTTACCTGATTAATCAGGTTATCCTGTTCTACCGGTTTCGTTAAAAAAGCTGAACATCCGAGATGTGTAGCCTTGATTGCATCAGGGATCTGCGCCTGGCCGCTCAGCATAATTACAGGAAACAGTGGGTTGTCTTTATGAATTTCAGATAACAATTGCATCCCGCTCATGCCATTCATATAAAGGTCAGTGATGACCAGTTTTGCTCCGGGGATTTTAGAAATGGCCTCTTCTCCGGATGTTGCGGTAATAACTTCGAACCCGGCCTGCGTCAGCCATGAAGATAGTAATGACAGGACATCATTATCATCATCAACAATGAGCAATCGATAATTTCTGTATGTTTGTCCTTCTTCCATTAAATCTGTTTCTGTTGTCTTTGTATAAAATACGTGGTTATAAACGAATTACATAACCTCTTGTCATTCAACTGTGACCGATTTGGCGAGATTACGCGGTTGATCGACATCAGCACCTTTCAGCACGGCAATATGATAAGCAAATAACTGTAATGGTACGGTATAAACAATCGGTGCAATATAATCATCAACAAGGGCAATTTTCAGTACCTGAACATCGGAAGACGCCTCGACACCTGTATTAGAATCGGTAAAGACGTACAGTCTGCCTCCCCTTGCCCTGACTTCCTGCAGGTTTGATTTGAGTTTTTCCAATAACTTGTTATTCGGCGCAACAGCAATCACCGGCATTTCCTCGTCAACCAGCGCAAGGGGGCCGTGTTTTAATTCTCCGGCCGGATAGGCCTCGGCGTGAATATAGGATATTTCCTTTAACTTAAGCGCGCCCTCCATAGCCACCGGTAACATGGTTCCCCTGCCCAGATATAATGCGTGGTGTTTGTTTGCAAACTGTTGCGCCAGCATGTTGATCTGATCATTTAATTCCAGTGCGGCGTTAATCCTTCCAGGCAGAATTTCCAGTTGACTGACTATCTGCCGTTCTGTTTCCTGTGACATGCCGTGCCGTCTGCCCAGGACAAGAATTAAAAGAAGAAGGGCCACCAGTTGAGTAGTGAATGCCTTGGTGGAAGCAACGCCGATCTCCACACCAGCACGCGTCATAAAAATCAGATCTGATTCGCGTACCAATGTGCTCTCTGCAACATTACAAATAGTGAGAGTGCTTGTATAGTCTGATCGTTTTGCCAGTTGTAATGCAGCAAGAGTGTCTGCTGTTTCACCGGATTGTGAGATCGTGATAAATAAAGTTTCCGGGACAACCACCGATCGCCGATAACGATATTCACTCGCAACTTCCACATTACAGGGTATGCCTGCAATAGCTTCGGCCCAATAACGCGCAATCAATCCTGCATGATAACTGGTCCCGCAGGCGACAATTTGCAGTGCCTGAACAGAATCAAATATTCTGGCGGCATCCATACCAAATGCAGTCTCATCCACCAACCCATTTACAATCCTCCCTTCCAGAGTTTCTACAACAGCAGTTGGTTGGTCGTAAATCTCTTTTAACATATAATGGCGAAAACCCGCCTTATCTACAGTATCTAAACTTAATTCAGATACAGATATCGGGCGTTTTACCACTTGACGGTTGGCATCATAAATTGTAATCCTGTTCCGCCGGATATCAGCCACATCTCCATTTTCAAGAAAGATAAACTGTTGTGTAACTGGCAATAATGCAAATACATCAGAGGCAATAAAATGCTCGCCGATTCCAATTCCGATGACCAAAGGACTTCCCCGGCGAGCTGCAATCAAGCGGCCGGATTCTGTCCTGCTGATAACACCGAGTGCATATGCACCTTCAAGCATATCAAGGGTATTTATTACTGCGGTTAATAAATCATTCCCCCTGCTTAGATAATCGTAAACCTGATTCACGACAACCTCGGTATCAGTATCAGAATGAAATTCGTAACCCTGACGGATTTGTGTCTGTCTGAGTTTTTCGTGATTTTCAATGATACCGTTGTGCACAAGTGCTACTTGTTCACGGCAGATATGTGGATGTGCATTGTTTACGCTGGGCTTTCCATGCGTTGCCCAACGCGTGTGAGCGATTCCTGTCCCCCCTTGCAATGGTTTCTGAATCAGGATTTGTTCCAGGTCACCGACTTTTCCGGCAACCCGGACTCTTTCCAGCATGGTATTTGCGTTTAAAACCGCTATTCCCGCTGAATCATAACCCCTGTATTCAAGGCGCTTCAGCCCTTCCATTAGAATGGGGGAAACATCCCGTTGTGCCACCGCGCCTACAATTCCACACATATATTATTGTTGATATCCAAATTTAATTTATCTTGCATCAATATAGGTATCATGACTCATAAACCGTTTTTGAGGATCCAGAATAAATTCATTAGCTTCCAGTTTGGCATGCATTTGCTGGTTGGGAGTGAGTTTATTGGAAGATAAAGTCTCAAGATGGAGTTTAGCCTTTTCATTGCCTTGCTGTGATGCGGCGAAATACCAGACATAGGCAGAATAAAAGTCCTGGGGTACTCCAATACCGTATTGGTACATGATGCCATAATTCCTCTGCGCATCGGGATATCCCTGTCTGGCGGCTTTTTCATACCATTCTATAGCCAAACCATAATCACGTTTAACCCCCAAACCGAGATAATACTGTATCCCCAAATAGTTCTGTGCTTCAGCATTACCCTGTTCCGCCAATTGCTTCCATAACCTGAATGACTTCTCATAATCACCTTTATTAAAGGCGCTCATCGGATCGGTGGACTGTGCACAGGCAGAAGCCATTAGCAAAAGAACAGAAATAAGGAACCTTTTCATTTCATATATTGAAATTCTAATTCACATAAATACGATTACTTATTGTAATTCATTGTATTTTAACTGAAGTAAACATAGAACGACCAAAAAATATGTCATCGCTGTCCCAAACAGGATATGTCCGGACAAAAATACCTTAATTTTTCAGGGAACACGGAAAACACATAAAAAAGCAAGACGGGGCTTTAGCTTAAGGAACAACCTTAGGGCGAGGCGGAAAAAGAAAAAGGCCCAGTGGGCCTTTTTCCCGCCAAGCGCCTTGCCATGGAAGGCAAGGCCGGACTACTCCACCAGGGACGGTTACCGGCACGTTATAGATTTTGGTTGGTCGGGGCGAGAGGATTT
>JACQHV010000150.1 GCA_016198885.1 Gammaproteobacteria bacterium | reverse complement strand
TTGATATCCATATCAACGCGACATTCGTGCATCCCTGCACATCATCCATGCACGTCATCACCAATTACCCGCCTGACTAAAAACCGCCGCCAGCTTCTTTAAAAATCTCTGCATCCTGTTCGCTTTCTGCCGCACCTTCCTCTTCTGATTTCGTTTCTTCGTCATCTGTAGTTATCTTGTCCCAGAACCGGCGGAACAGACTTTTTTCCTGTTTTGTTGCAGAGGTTTCTGTCTCTGCAGTTTCCGGTGCCTCCTCTACCGCTGTTTGCTGCCCGGAAGTTTGTTGAGTGTCATCTTCAGGTTCTGGTTCGGGAGATTCATTCAACAGGGCAGTTTCATCTCCTGCCACAGGCGTAGAAGATTCATCAGCAATTTCTCCGGCAGATTCATCTGGTTCTTTGCCAGTTTCCTTGACTGGTTCAGTTGTTCCTTTGGCAGTTTCCCCGGCAGGTTCGGAGAGTTTCTTATCGCTTTCATTATCACCGGGGGTGACCTTGTCCATCATGCGGCTGAAGAAGCCTTCTTTATGTTCTTCAATGGGAACGACAACGGTCTTTTCCCGGGTTTCTTCCTCCGGGTTTATTGGGATATGTGTTATCTCTATATCGCCATCAAGATAGGCAAGTTTTTCATCTTTAAAAAATAATGTGATGCGACGTTGCTCACGTTCACCATCACCGGGTTCAAAACTATAGATATATTCCCAACGATTGGTATGAAAGGGATCGATGAGCAGCGGTGTACCCATAATATAACGCACCTGATTCTTGTCCATTCCCGGTTTTAATTTGTTGATCATTGCCTGATCGACAACATTTCCCTGCTGGATATCAACTCTGTAGACAAAAGGGGCCTTCCATGTGCCATCAACATTTTTGGCGCAACCGCTGCCCAGCACAAGGATAAAAATCAGAATACTGTATTTATAGGGCATAATAACGTAATCCGTTGCTCTGGTTTTGTGGCTCGTAGCTGGTTGTCTGATTTTTCGCTTTCACACTTTGCACTTTCTACTTTTTACTGTCCTTGGGTCTTACATAGAGCACCAGGCTGTGATCTTCCAGCACATAGCCATGTTTATCGGCAATTTCATTTTGCAGGCGCTCGATCTCTGCATTTTTAAACTCAATTACCTTGCCGGTCTTCAGACATACCATATGATCATGATGCCCCCCACGGTTCAGCTCAAACACAGAGTGTCCGGTGTCAAAATGGTGTCGAATAACCAGCCCTGCGGCCTCAAACTGGGTAAGAACCCGGTAGACTGTTGCAAAACCGACATCCACATCACCTTCGATCAGGGTCTTATACACATCTTCAGCACTCATATGCTTTTGGTTGGATTCTTCCAGAATCTGAAGAATCCTGAGCCTGGGGAGGGTGGCCTTAAGACCGGCCTTTTTCAGGTCTTTTGCTTCCATGCCGGGTTCCTTGGGTGATTGACGCATATGAACGGTGCCGCTACTGACCACTACCTGGGATGTGTATTAACCAGTATAAGGCAGTAACAAGTAACTAGCCACAAGTCACAAGCCAGGAAATACGCTTCACAAACGGAGCTTCACGCATTCAGCATCTCCCTGGCATGGGCACGGCTCTGGTCAGTGATCTTGATACCGCCAAGCATACGTGCAATCTCTTCAATCCGTTCTTCTTTATCCAGTACAACAACCCGGGTCAGGGTTGTTTCTGCAAGTGTGGATTTATTGACTTGCAGATGATGATCACCCAATGAGGCAACCTGGGCCAGGTGCGTGACACAGAACACCTGCCGGCTGGCTGCCAGACTGTGCAGGAGTTTCCCGACAATTTCAGCAATACCTCCGCCAATACCTGCGTCCACTTCATCGAATATCAAGGTAGGCAGTCCTTTGTCTTTGCTTGCAATCACCTGTATGGCAAGACTGATCCGTGACAATTCACCTCCGGAGGCCACCTTGCTTAACGGATGCAAGGGTTGTCCTGGATTAATCGTAACCAGATATTCGATCTTGTCCATCCCTTCACGCAGAGGCGTGTTTTTTTCCATGGATTCGACATCAATTACAAAACGGCCCCCCGGCATACCCAGTTTTTTAAGTTTCTCTGTGATGCCTTTACCAAGTTTTTTGGCGGCTTGTTTACGTGAGGCATGAAGTTCTTTAGTGGCCTGCCAGTATTCCTGCAGCGCCTTGTTCCTGATTTCTTCCAGTTCCGCAATGCGCTGTCCACTGTCTTCAAGTTTTTTCAGCTCTGATCTGAGCATTTCCAGATGCCCGCAAAGCTCTTCAGGCCGGACCTTGTGTTTACGGGCAATATCATGCAATGTCGTGATGCGTTCCTCTACAATCTGTAATCTGTCCGGATCCAGTTCCAGTCTGTCCAGGTAATGGCGTAATTCACTCGCGGCCTCACTGATCTGGATTGTAGCGCTCTCCAGCATTTCAATAATGGAAGACAGGGTTTGGTCAAAGCGCAATAAATCCCGCAATGTCTGAACACTTTGATTAATCTGACTATGCAGCGCGTGATCATCTTCGGATAGGTGGTTCAACGTTTGCTGACAGTTTTCCAGCAGACGGCTGGCATTTGCCAGACGTGCATGTTCACCTTCCAGTAAAGCGATCTCTGCCGCTTCAGGATTCAGGACTTCAAGTTCCTGTACCTGATACTGTAACAGAGCCAGCCGGGCATCACGATCCTGATCACTGCCGCTGAGTTGTTCCAGTTCAACTGTGGCCTCATTCCATTCTGAATATAAATTCCTGACGCGATCAAGCTCATCCTGGTATTGTCCAAATTCATCAAGAAGAACGCGTTGCATATCACGTTTCAGCAGTGATTGATGGGCATGCTGACCGTGAATATCGACCATGCGTTCACCAAGATCACGCAAGAGTTGTGCCGGGACGGAACTGCCGTTGACATAAGCACGGGAACGGCCATCCCGGTTAATCACACGGCGCAACATGAGCTCACCTTCAAATGTAATGCCCTGTTCATCGAGCAGCACCGGGATTTGCTGATCTTTACCGGTATCAAAGATGGCGGTGATCTCGGTTTGTTCAGAGTTTCCGCGTATGATGGTGCTGTCGGCCCGATCACCGAGCACCAATGAGAGTGCATCTACAATTATGGATTTTCCGGCGCCAGTCTCACCGGTAAAAACCGTCATGCCGGGTTCGAACTGGATCTCCAGTTCCTCGATAACAGCAAAATCACGTATATGCAGATGTTTAAGCAAAACAATCAACCCCAGCGTAATTTGGCGCGGAGCATACTGAAGTGATCATAATTAGCAGGGTGTATAAGGCGTATCTTTTTATCTTTTTTATGGATACGCACGCGATCTCCCGGCGCAAGTTCATACGCAACGTCACCATCACAGGTAAGCCGGGCGTGATCAATTTCCCGCGTCCCCACCACGATCTCTACTTTACTGTTGCCGTTGATCACGATTGGCCGGTTGGTCAGACTGTGTGGACAGATTGGCACCAGTACCATGGCATCGAGAGATGGGAAAAGAATCGGCCCGCCTCCTGACAGGGCATAAGCGGTTGACCCTGTGGGAGTCGAAATAATAATACCGTCCGAACGCTGTTTATGTACAAAGATATCATCCACATAGGTTTCAAATTCCACCAGGCGGGCAATATTCCATTTATGCAGAATAATATCGTTAAAGGCATTTCCCTCCTGCAAAAGATTTCCATCGCGAAATATCTGGCTGTGCAAAAGAAAACGTTCATCTTCGGCGTAATGCCCCTTGAATATTTCATTCAGGTGCTGAAAAACCGCGTCCGCGGGAATGTCTGCAAGAAATCCCAGATGGCCACGATTGATTCCCAGTAGCGGGATCTCATGATTGCAAACGAGATGTGCGGCCTTGAGCATAGTGCCGTCACCACCGATGGCGATGGCCAGATCAGTATTGGGACCAGGTTTCTCATCGGTTGCAACCGGAAGGTCTTTGTTATTGGCTATCTGTGCGCAGGATTTATCCAATATTATCTGGATCTTGAGTTTCTGCAGAAACTCAATCAGGGAATTCAGTGTATCGGCAACTTCAGTTGCGCCGGAATTGGTAATCAGGAAGATCCGCTTGAACATGTCCATTTTATGTTTTTCTCATCCGGCAAACTTAGCATGACAGGATTAGTGCGCCAATACAGGGGCAGGACAAAGTTCATTAACACTCCAAATGGGTAAAAGGCACAGTCAGGGGTATCTTTATATAACTTTATGATAACTATAGATTAATTTTGTTTTTTTAATATTATTTCCGCAATCGCTCATAATAGAATTATTGGAGAATACTGCATGTTTTGCACTCTAATCAGGAGAGTGCTAAATTTTCACAGCCCTGACCAGACGTTAACTTATGCCACAGACCACAAATCCACACCAGCTCTCCGAACGTAGTTTGTATCTCTTCAAGTCACTCGTGGAGCATTTCATTGCCGATGGCCAGCCGGTCGGCTCGCGTACGCTGGCACGGGACATAGAACTGGAACTGAGCCCGGCAACGATACGAAATATTATGGCTGATCTTGAAGATATAGGTTTGCTGCATTCACCGCATACCTCGGCCGGACGTATCCCGACGGTCAAGGGATACCGGCTTTTCGTTGACAGTTTGTTGCGTGTACATCAGCTCAACAGCAGGGAAATTGAACGAATCGCCGAAGAGCTTAATCCCGGACAGGACAAGCAGGCATTGTTAAAACGCACCTCTAATATATTGTCGGAAATTACCAGGCTGGCGGGCGTCGTCATGCTGCCGCGGACAGAACAGCAGTCCCTGAAGCGTGTTGAATTTGTTTCGCTCACTGATAACAGAATTCTGGTTATCCTGGTGATCAATGAGAGCGAGATTCAAAATCGTATCATTCATACTGCCCGAATCTATACTCCATCAGAATTACAACAGGCATCGAATTATCTGAATGACATGTTTGCAGGAAAGGATTTGCCCACAATCCGAAGCGAGATACTGAAGGAACTGAAGAGGATGAAGGAGAATGTCAATCAAATCATGCAGACAGCGATCGAGATGGCGCAACAGGCTTTCATGAATATTGAACCACGGGATGATTATGTCCTTGCGGGGCAGACCAACCTGATGGATGTTGCAGAACTATGCGATGTGGAGAGACTGAAGAAACTTTTTGACAGCTTTAATCAGAAGCGCGATATACTGCACCTGCTTGAACAGTCCATTCATGCCAAGGGTGTACAGATCTTTATTGGAGAAGAAGCAGGTTACGATGTACTGGATAATTGCAGCGTGGTGATTTCTCCTTATGAAGTTGAGGGACAGATACTGGGTGTCCTCGGTGTCATCGGCCCAACCCGCATGCACTATGAACGGGTCATCCCCATCGTTGATATCACGGCGAAAATGCTGGGATCGGCCTTGAATTCATATAATTAACGGCTGTTGAAAAACAGCTTGTTAATCCCCACCTATAACCGAAGGTTTGAATCAGTATGTGGTTTCTTTCTTAATATCTTGGACAGAGGAAAGTAATGGGGCGCAAACATAGAAAATCAGAACAAAAGGCAGAAGAACAATTCATGGAGCAAATGAAACAGACGGTTGTTGATGAATCCGAAACTATCCCGCAACAGGCAGAGGAAACTGCAGTCAGGGAACAGGAAATTGGGGAAGAAATTACCACTGAAGAGAGCAAAATAGAATCGCTAACCCAGGAAATACAGACATTCAAGCAGATTGCCGGGGACAATCTGGAAAAGGCATTACGCGCGCAGGCGGAACTCGAGAATATCCGCAAGCGCACCACCAGGGATATTGAAAATGCCCATAAGTACGCCCTGGAAAGATTCGTTACAGAGTTATTGCCCATTCTCGACAGCATAGCGCTTGGATTATCCGCTTTAAATGGCACCCAGGATGTCACTGGATTACGTGAGGGTATGGATTTGACCCTGAAGATGTTTAATACCACGCTGGAGAAATTCGGCGTGAGAGCCATTGACCCGCAAGGCGAGAAATTCAATCCCGAAAAACATGAGGCCGTTTTCATGCAGGAGCTTGAAGGGGCGGAATCAGGCACAGTAATAAGCGTCGCCCAGAAGGGTTATGAGTTGAACGGGAGACTGGTCAGACCGGCTAAGGTTATCGTTGCCAAATAAGACAATATTTACGCTTGAAAAAAAAGTATTCAGCCCAATATTTGTTCGGAAGAATTCGGGTTCAGTTAATATTTTTAACTTATTGATTTTCGGAGAAATTTATAATGGCAAAAATGATCGGCATTGACCTTGGCACAACCAACTCATGTGTTGCCATACTGGAAGGTGGACAGGTAAGGGTCATAGAGAACAGCGAAGGGGCAAGAACCACGCCGTCCATTGTTGCCTTTACCGATAATGACGAAGTCCTGGTTGGACAATCAGCCAAACGTCAGTCGGTGACCAATCCAAAAAATACCCTGTTTGCAGTCAAGCGTCTGATCGGACGCCGTTATACTGATGATGTCGTGCAAAAGGACATTGATATGGTGCCCTACAAGATCGCCAAAGCTGATAATGGTGATGCCTGGGTGGAGGTCAAGGGCAAGAAAATGGCCCCACCGGAGATCTCGGCGCGTGTACTGATGAAGATGAAAAAGACCGCCGAAGATTATCTTGGTGAAGAAGTCAAAGATGCGGTAGTCACTGTCCCGGCCTATTTTAATGATTCCCAGCGCCAGGCCACCAAAGATGCTGGCAAGATTGCCGGTCTTAATGTCCGTCGTATTATCAATGAGCCGACAGCCGCGGCGCTCGCCTATGGCATGGATAAAAAGCATGGTGATGAAAAGATCGCAGTCTATGATCTCGGCGGCGGCACCTTTGATATCTCTATTATTGAGATCGCTGAGGTCGACGGTGAACACCAGTTCGAAGTTCTGTCCACCAACGGTGATACCTTCCTCGGCGGCGAAGATTTTGACCTGCGCATCATTGATCATCTTAGTGATGAATTCAAAAAGGATCAGGGTTTCGACCTGCACAATGATCCCCTGGCCCTGCAACGCCTGAAAGAGGCTGCAGAAAAGGCCAAGATCGAACTTTCTTCCACGCAACAGACCGATATTAACCTGCCGTATATCACGGCGGACAGCTCGGGGCCCAAGCACCTCAACAT
>JACQHV010000147.1 GCA_016198885.1 Gammaproteobacteria bacterium | reverse complement strand
GTATAATGGCCCATTCCGGTTTGCCGTTTTTTTCAATGATCTGAGCGCTCATTTATATATGTCACCTCGTGGACCTATTTTTACTACTTCAATAATCAACTGATCTTTTTCCATCCGGTACAATGCCCGCCATTCACCAATACGCAACCTGTATCCCGCACGCCCCATGAGTTTTTTGACATCCAGCCCTGATGACTGGCCGGTGGCGAGCGCATCAAATGCCGTAAGAAACCGGCGCGCGGTTGCTTTTGGCATCTTTGCCAACATCCTTGCAACCTGTTTCCTGTAAACAACCTTGTACACAATGATATAATTAACAATATGTTAATATAAATATTAGCACATTGCTAGTTTCCTTAAGTAACCTGAAACTATAAAGCGAACTATCGCTTATAGACAATTAATGTGTCAGAAAAATTGGAATTCATCATCTTTCCCTCACTGCTTCATCCTTGTATTTCAACAACGGACTCAACAAAAACTCAATCAATCGGCGCTTACCCATATTCACTTCTACCGTCACCGCCATTCCAGGGGTTAAGTTTACAATCTTCTCTTTCACCTTCATGGTGGTCTGGTACATCTTCACACGCATGGCATAGACAAGGCCCAGATGCTCATCCGGCGTGGCATCGTTCGATACATTGAGCACTTCAGCATTGATGGTGCCGTATTGGGTAAAGGGAAAGGTCTCGATTTTTATTTCCGCTTGCTGGCCTCCATGCACAAAGCCGATATCTTTATTCGGCAGCCAGGCCTCGACTTCAATCGCCTCTTCACCCGGCACGATATGCATGAGTTCCTGTGCGGGCGTGACCACACCTCCGATGGTATGCACGGCGAGTTGATGCACCGTGCCAGCGACGGGTGCCATTAGTTTTTGCAAAGTCATACGCTTCTCTGCCTTGACCCGTTCCTGTTCAAAGGCCGCGATGCGGTTCTCTGCATCGGCAAGCTCAGTCAATAACTGTGTTTCAAATTCGGCCTTAAGGGCGGCTTCACGCTGGGTAATATTGGCGATACTCGCATCCAGCATGGCCAGGTTACTCTTCTGTATGTCGCGTTCTTTTACCTGCTCAATGCGTCCCTGCTCGAGTTCCAGCCACTGCACACGCGGCACCATATCTTTCTTAAGTAAGTCCTCCAATGATTTGACGCGTTCAGAGATCAGTGGAATGGTGGCATCGAGTTGCTGGATACGTTGCGCCACGGCACCATATTCGGCCTGGCGTTGTTTCTTTTCATCCTTCAGCGCTTCAACACGGGCATGATATTCGTTTAACTGGGTTTGAAGACGCTGTTTCATTATTCTAATTTGATCCGGTGTTACGTCTTCAGGGATCAGAGATCGGGGGTCGGGGTTTAAACCTTGATCATTTGTCCATGGTCCCTGACCCCCGATCCCTTTCTTTTGATCCTCGGCCCCTGATTTCCCAATTCTGTCTAGTAAAGAAATCAATCGGGCCTTATCCAACTTCAAGGCCAGTTGCTGTTCTTTGATTGATTTGTGATCGGCGCCCGTCAAGGTGGTATCCAATTCAATAAGCGTCTGACCTTTCTCAACGTGTTCGCCTTCTTTCACATAGATATTGCGCACAACACCCGTTTCTAGCGGTTGAATGATCTTGACGCGGCCGCTTGGCACGATCTTGCCTTGGGCCACGCCGACAATATCGACTTCACCGATACTCGCCCAAACAATGACAAGAGTGAAAAAGAGCATAATCGTCCAGAGAATATACCGGCTTGCCGGCAAAGGCGGCGTTTCCTGGATCTCCAGTGCGGCAGGCAGAAATTCTAATTCGTCATTCGACATTTTATATGTATATTTATATGGTTATTATTATTGCTATTTATATGTATATTTGCTAGGCTTCGATTATGAGCATGGAGAGCTTCGAATGGGACAAGGAAAAGGACATCGAAAACTGGACAAAACATGGTGTTTCGTTCTCTGAAGCTCAATCTGTTTTTACCGCTCCCTATAGGATTATTGTTCACGATACGACTCACAGCATTACAGAGGAGAGATATTTCTGTATCGGTAAAACCGGAGAAGCTATTTTGACAGTGAGGTTTACCTATCGGGGAAATATTATTCGTATCATTGGCGCCGGAAGATGGCGTAGAGGTAAGAAAATTTATGAAGAAAAAAATCAAGTACGATGATCTACCACCGGGAGATGAGCCGATTGGTGAGTTGGAGATCATTGAAGATTTTCTTCCTCCACCGGAAAAACTTGTCTTCAAGCAAGACCGGCAAAAAGTGACCATATCATTAAGCCGCTCCAGCGTGCAGTTCTTTAAAAAACATGCCGCCAAGCATAAAGTCAAGTATCAGAACATGATCCGGAATTTGCTTGATGAATATGTTGCCCGGCATAATAAATAGTAATCTCATGTCTCATTAACCACTCTATTTATCATCCCTGATTGATGTGCAAATAAACGGGCATAGTAACCATTCCTTTTCATTAACTCTTTATGCGTGCCGTGATCTGCAATCTGCCCTTTTTCGATGACAAAAATGCGATTCGCAATTCTTACGGCACTCAAGCGGTGGGCAATGATAATAACTGTGCGTCCTTTGCAGATATAGCGCATATTCTGGTGGATGATGTATTCGGACTCATAATCAAGGGCGCTGGTCGCTTCATCCAATATCAGGATTCTGGGGTTGGTAATCAGTGCGCGGGCAATGGCAATGCGCTGGCGTTGTCCGCCGGAAAGATTGGATCCATGTTCGCCCAAAATCGTGTCATAACCTTCAGGAAGTTCCAGGATAAATTCATGGGCACCGGACAATTTTGCGGCATGAATGACACATTCCATGGGCATGGCGGGATCAGCAAGTGCAATATTTTCCCGCACTGAGCGATTAAACAAGAAATTCTCCTGTAATACGACGCCAATGTTATGACGCAGCCAGACGGTATCCACCATTGCAAGATCCACTCCATCGACTATCACCCGGCCACTTTCCGGGACATAGAGACGCTGGATGAGTTTGGCGAGAGTACTCTTGCCCGATCCAGAACGCCCGACAATGCCGATGACCTCTCCGGGTGCAATAGTTAATGACACATTGCGCAGGACTTCGGGACCATCCGGACGGTAGCAGAAAGTGACTCCTTCAAAACTCACCCGGCCTTCAAGTTTTGGTAATGATGCCCGGCCCGGAGTATAGGTGGGCTCAGGTTTTACATTTAATATATCTCCGAGACGCTGCACGGAAATACCGGCCTGCTGGAAATCCTGCCAGAGTTGCACCAGACGCAGGATGGGACTGCTGATGCGTGTCACCAGCATATTAAACGCCACAAGTTGCCCGACGCTCAATTCCCCATTAATGACCAGGCGCGCGCCGATCCAGAGGATTAGCAGAATGGTTAATTTATTAATAAAGGAGGCGGTCTGACCGGTGATATTGCCTAGATTGGTCGCCTTGAAACTTGCCCGTATATATTCAGCTAATTGTTCTTCCCAACGACGCCGGCTCTGCGGTTCGACCGCACTCGCCTTGAGTGTTTCAATACCATTGATGGTTTCCACCAGAAAGGCCTGGTTTTCCGCCCCGCGATTGAATTTCTCATGAAGACGCGTACGCAGAACAGGTGTAATAAAAAACGCAAGCAGGACATAAAGGGGGATTGTACCTAAAACGACATAGGTGAGGATTGGGCTATAGAGATACATCACTGCAAAGAAGACAACAGTGAAAAAGAGATCAATGACAAGTGTCACAGCAGAACCGGTGATAAAATTGCGGATGCTATCGAGTTCACGGACGCGGGCAACGATATCACCGACCCGCCGCGCCTCGAAATAACCCAATGGTAAACGCAGGAGATGTTTGAATAAATCAGCGCCCAGTGCAACATCAATGCGGTTGGTGGTATGCGAAAAGACATAATTGCGCAGACCATTGAGCAGGACATCAAAGATATACACCACCAAGAGGCCGACAGCGAGGACATCGAGAGTCGTCAAACCCCGGTGCACCAGAACCTTGTCTATAACTACCTGAAAAAATAGGGGTGTAAACAAGGCAAAAAGCTGGATGAAAAAGGAAGCCAGCAGGACTTCGCCCAGCAGTTTTTTATACTTGAGTATAATCGGGACAAACCAGGAGAAATCAAACTGCCTTAACTCACTGAGAATGCCCGCGCGACGTGTAAGAAGGATTAGCGTACCCGTCCAGTTTTTCTGCCATTCCTCTGCCCTGATTGTAAGCGGACGCTGTTCCAGTGGGTCCTGAATCAGGACTTTATCATCCTTGACCCTGGCAAGAATAAAAAAATGACCATCGTTATGACGGGCAATGGCAGGCAATTGCGTTTTACCCAGACGTGACCAATCGCTGTTGATCTCCTTTGATTTTAATCCCAGCGATTTTGCCGCCCGTAAAATTTCGGTTGGTCCAAATACCTTGCCGGATTCACCAAATTGATGCTGCAATTGTCGGGCATCAGCGGGCAAGCCATGCAGGCGGGCGAGAATAACAACACAGACAAGGCCACTATCAGTAATGTTAGTGAATTGCTCCATTGAACATATCTATCCTTGATACCATTGCATTGGTCTTTGTAATTAATTATTAATAAGACTCTTGACAACAATCTTGTCATTACGGGTTGGTTGCCTGTCGTTCAAGCATAACCATTGCCTGTCTGTGAGGAATCCACCGCAATGGGGTATTTTATAAAAAGATATCATCCTCCATTCAGGTTATAGAACAGGAGGGTGAAAACAGGATTCTGAGAATATTTGATTATCGGTAATTCAAAATGGGCTTCAGCTTTGCCCGTTATCCAGGCAACTAATTATTATCAGTCTCTTTGCCTGGTTTGTTATCCACAAGAAGTTCATCCATGAAAGGTGTCTGGCTGGCGCCTGCCCTGAATTTCGGGACTGTGACATCCTCACTGCCCCAGGTGTCCTGGCACACTGCTTTTTCTTCCATCGATTCGAACAATTTCTTGTGATATTGCGCAAGCTCAGAAATGAACTCTTCCCTGATGGCGGGTGACAGAGGAATGACATTCATGCCGTATTTAAGCCGTTGAATCAGATGTGGCATGAGAAAAACGAGATTCAGTTTTTCCGTCGTGGAGGTCAGATTTCCGATGCAATTGACAAGATCATCGATCACGTCAATGGCATGTTCCCATGCCTTGCTGTTGACGCCCTCCTTGATATGAATCTTCAGCAATAATTTGATCCAGTGATTGAACAGGAAATCCCTGACAAATTCAGGAATGGAACTGTCCTTGATATGTTCATTGATTTCATTGCGTATGACCCGGTTGGCGAAAATCAGGTAATTTTTGTCCTTGATTATGCCGGTATTCTGTCGCGCCAGTACATTTTTATCTTCAGGCGATTGATTCTGTACATGCATCCCTTGCCCTGATTTTGCCTGCGGACTGAACTGTCTTTCAGTCAGTAATGTATCCACATCCGAATAGACATTATTCAGACAGGCCGCCACATATTTTTCAAAAAGCTTGAAGAGAATAAGCTTTACTTCTATTCCCGATTCAACATCCTGGCATGCCTCCTGGAAAGCAAGGCAGACCGTTTCCGGACGGATCGGGTTTTGACGTTTTTCCACTTTCATTTCGCCCAGCAATTCACTCATACGCTGATCCAGGGAAAAGAGCGCATCATAACAATCATGTCTGATTTTTCCCACGGTGTTCGTCAGGGCCAGGGACTCTTCAATATCGATTTCCTCAATATCAGATTTATTGCTGCTGGATGTGTCATCTTCACCTTCATTTTTTACCTGGATTGCTTTACTGAACAGATCGGAAAAATTTTCCTTGAATCCCGCCTCAATACTTGTTCTTTTCAGACGCATCTCACGCATGGCGTTAAAATAAAACGGGTGCCCGGAGGCCCCGCCTTTCTGCGCGAGATCAAAGAGAACGTCATCCGCCTTGTCCAGCATGACAGACAGGGATTGTGACAGGCGATCGGTCATCAAATCGCGGCATTCATTTAATAATTGCAGTGATCCGGTT
>JACQHV010000141.1 GCA_016198885.1 Gammaproteobacteria bacterium | reverse complement strand
GCAATATATTGTAATTGCATGAACCATTCACCAGATCAAAATCGGCAGTATTAATTATTAATAATGGTGCAGAATTGTAATGATAAAAAAAATCAATATATGCATCGGCAATCCGTTTCAAATATTTTTCATTGATGCGTTTTTCATAATCTATCCCCCGCTCCTGAATACGCTTTAATAAAACATCCATTGGTGCCTGCAAATATATCACCAGATCAGGGATGGGAGCTTCTATTGTTATACGTTCATAAACCTGCTGATATAATTCAAATTCATCCTTGTTCAGGGTAACGCTTGCAAAAAGTCTATCCTTCTCAATGAAAAAATCAGCAATCTGTACAGGCCTGAACATATCTGTCTGTCTTAATTTTTCGATCTTTTTTGCCCGCTGAAATAAAAAATATAATTGTGTTGGCAGAGCAGCCGTTTGCGGGTCTTCATAGAAATGGGGTAAAAACGGATTCTCTGCAGGAGACTCCAGCACTAATTCAGTGTTAAAGGTAGTAGCCAGACGTTTTGCAAGCGATGTTTTGCCGACGCCGATTGGACCTTCTATGACTGTATATTCCGGAAAACTGTTTTTCATGCTGAAATAATTTTCTCCAGACCAGACGAGTCCATGTGTTCTAACAGTCTTTCAACAGGGCCATATCCCGGAATTGAAATCCCGGGAGAAATTTCATGCAAAGGATATAAAACAAAATTGCGTTTATGCATTTCCTGATGTGGAACGGTCAAATGTTTATTATTAATTCTCTCGTCACCATACAGCAGCAAATCAAGATCCAGTGTTCTGGGGCCCCAACGTTCCGATCCACGTATTCTCCCCTGCTGGTCTTCAATCGCCTGTATATGATTCAGAAGTGTAAGTGCCGATAAAGTAGTATCCAGCATCACCACAGCATTTATATAATCAGGTTGATCATCTGGACCAACAGGTTTACTGCGATACAAGGAAGAACAACGTAATAATTCTGTCTCTGGCAGTTTTTCAAGCGCATTTATTGCCCTGGATATTTGGGATTTCGGGTTATCGAGATTACTACCAAGCCCTATGTATACACAGGTCATTTGTAATTATTATCTGGCATCACGCCTGCGTCGACGAGTATGCCGCGGTGTATTCCGGTCAGATGCAAATGATTCTGTATCCCGACTTCCGTTCTTGACCAGAAATTCTGTCCACCAATTCGCTGATTCCCGAACATTATCCCCCGAATCTGCGCGTAACATCAAAAAATCATAAGCAGCACGCAAGCGTGGATGTGACAATAAGCGATTAGGACGATTGCCTTGACGATGTTTGAGGCGGGATTGCAAACTCCAGATATCACGGGCCATATGAGTAAACCGGCGCGGCATTGAGATATTCTTCACTTGCCGTGAAATTACTGCATCGCTGGCAAGATGAATGGCGTCCATTTCTGCAAGTCCATTACTTTTGTAGCTTTCAGCAAGACGTATCATTGGTGCCCAGAGTAAGGCTGCTATCAGAAATCCAGGTGTAACAGGTTTGCCTTCTTTAACACGTGCATCTGTATTATTGAACGCATTTGAAACTAATTTGTGAGTAAATCCATCAATCTCTTCGTCGAGCGCTTGGCTGGTCTCTGGAAATAAATATACAAACAAACCATACCGGCGTAATTGAATATAGGTTGCGAGCGCACATCCGCCCATAAACAGTTTCATGAATTCTTCAAACAAACGGGCAGAAGGAATATCCCGCAACATATAATCCAATTTTGTAATCGGTTGTTCGGTGGCAGGATGTAAAGTGAAGCCCAGTTTTACAGCAAGGCGGATCGCACGCAGCATCCTGACAGGATCCTCCCGATAACGTTCCTCCGGATCACCAATCAGCCGCAATTGCCTTGCTTTTATATCACTCAGTCCACCCACATAATCCACTAACGAGAAATCCTCAATATTGTAGAACAGGGCATTAACAGTGAAATCACGCCGCCAGACATCATCATCAATATCACCATAGACATTGTCACGCACTATCCTGCCATCCTCCGTATGGCCCTCTCCCTTGGCAGTATGATGTGGCGCCCGAAAAGTCGATACTTCAATAATCTCCCGTCCAAACCGTACATGGGCAAGCCGGAAACGCCGGCCAATCAACCGGCAATTTCGGAATAATTCACGAATCTGTTCCGGTCTGGCATCCGTTACAATATCGAAATCCTTTGGTTTTAATTCCAGTAATAAATCCCGGACACTGCCTCCAACCAGATAGGACTTGTAGCCGGCATTCTTCAGCCGATATAAAACCTTTAGCGCGTTTTCACTGATATTTGAGCGTGAAATATTGTGATCCGATCTCGGTATGATTCGTGGCTTAATAACAAGACTTGTCACATTATCCGTGGTATGAGATTTAATCATGATATTCTGGAAAATCAGTTATTGCGGTATGTTTCAGCGGTGGGATAAGCTTGTGCGGTTGTTATACAAACGTATAATAACATCAATTTCCGTATTTTTATCACCTCGATCTGCTCCCTTCGTCTAGTGGCCCAGGACGCCGCCCTCTCAAGGCGGAGATCGCGGGTTCGAATCCCGCACGCGCTACCAAATCGCCAGAGGAACGGCCCTTCCGCGGAGGGGCCGTTCGCCTTGGCGGCGGCCTCGGTTGGCGCGCCGCCGCGCCGCGCCGATACACTC
>JACQHV010000014.1 GCA_016198885.1 Gammaproteobacteria bacterium | reverse complement strand
GAAATAGATTTTGAGATAGGTTCTAGTGACTGGTGATGAGTAATTGGTAGTTAGTTAACAAAAACGAATGACAAATGACAAATGACAGATGACCTGATAACTATTGAAGTGGATGGCAAACCCTTGCAGGCACGCAAGGGGCAGATGCTGATCCAGGTAACGGACAAAAACGATATTTATGTTCCGCGTTTCTGTTATCACCATAAATTATCCGTCGCGGCAAATTGCCGCATGTGTCTGGTCGAAGTTGAAAAGGCCCCGAAACCATTACCTGCCTGTGCCACGCCTGTTGTTGACGGCATGAAAGCGTACACCAGATCAAAATTGGCAGTCGAAGCACAAAAAGCCGTCATGGAATTTTTATTGATCAATCATCCTCTGGATTGTCCCATCTGCGATCAGGGGGGTGAATGTGAACTCCAGGATCTCGCCATGGGTTATGGGCGCGATGTCTCGCGCTATCAGGAGAATAAGCGGGTTGTCAAGGACAAAAATATCGGGCCGCTGGTACAAACTGATATGACACGTTGTATCCATTGCACACGCTGTGTGCGTTTCGGTGATGAAATCGCCGGTGTGCGGGAGTTGGGGGCCACAGGCCGCGGTGAACACATGGAGATCGGCACCTATATTGAAAAGAGCATGGTATCCGAGATGTCAGGAAATGTGATCGATATCTGTCCTGTGGGTGCATTAACCTCAAAACCATTCCGTTTTTCTGCGCGTTCCTGGGAGATGGTGCAGAAAGACAGTATCGCTCCGCATGATTCCGTCGGCTCCAATATTCATGTTCATATTAAAGATGATCGTGTAAAACGTGTTGTGCCATCGGAAAACGAAACGATTAATGAAGTCTGGTTATCCGATCGCGATCGCTTCAGCTATGAAGGTCTGTACAGTGATGATCGTTTATTGTCACCAATGATTAAGGAAGATGGTGCATGGAAGGATGTTGATTGGGAAACTGCCCTGCAATACGTAACAGACAGGATTCAAACCGTAAAGAAAAAGACTGGTGCAGATAATATTGGAGCACTTGTTTCACCTGCAGCGACACTGGAAGAACTATTTCTGTTGCAAAAATTCATGCGGGGCATAGGTTGTCATAATATCGATCATCGCCTTCGGCAACGGGATTTCAGTGATCAAGATGTTGCCCCCATATTCCCATGGCTGGGGCAATCGATCGCTGATATCGAAAAACGTGACGCTGTGTTATTAGTTGGCAGCAATGTGCGCAAGGAACAACCGATCATCAATCATCGTTTGCGCAAGGCCACACTGCGTGGCTGCAACGTGTTGGTGGTGAATCCGGTGGATTATGATTTTAATTTTAATATCCCGGTAAAAATCATCGTTCCGCCTACTGATCTTCCTTACACCCTCGCGGGGATCCTGAAGGCAGTGGCAGAGCAGGGAGGAAGGAAACCGGATGATGCTGATTTCATCAAGTTGATTGAACGCACTAATATTAATGACAAGCACAGGGAGATTGCCCGTAAACTCAGTGAATCGAAACAGGGGACTGTGTTATTGGGAAATCTTGCAGTCGCGCATCCGCAGTTTTCCACCATCCGGGCCCTGGCAGGTGCAATAGCAAAGCTTGCCAATATCACACTGGGTTATCTTGGAGAATCTGCCAATAGTTCAGGCGCCTGGCTGGCCGGTGCTTTACCACACCGTAAACCTGCGGGACAGCGATCGGATAAAACCGGCTTGAATGCCTTTTCCATGCTGGAAGCATCATTGAAGGCCTATGTATTGCTCGGCATTGAGCCGGAACTCGATTGCTGGGATGGCAGCAAGGCGATGCAGGCCATGAAATCGGCAGAATTTATTGTGTGCATGACTGCCTACCACTCCGAAGCAATAAAATCTTATGCACATGTGCTGTTGCCCATTGCGTTATTTGCTGAGACCTCAGGGACGTATATTAATAATGAAGGCCGTTCACAGAGTTTCAATGCCACTGTGTCTCCCTCAGGCGAGGCACGCCCTGCATGGAAGATCCTCCGTGTCCTCGGCAATCTTTTCAATTTGAATGGTTTTAATTACAACACTTCAATAGAGGTCAGGGATGAGATTCAGAATTTGATTAGCAATCTTGTGCCGGGAAACGAAGGAAGATGGGAAATACCGGTTTCATTGCCGACAGGCAATGGCAACCTGCAACGGATAACGGATATTCCGATGAATTCCATTGATCCCATCACCCGACGTGCACATGCCCTGCAACAGACAATGGATGTGGCTGATGGTATGGTTCATGTTAATGCACTACTTGCCAGGCAACTTGGCCTGAGTGCAGGGAGCCGGGTACTGGTCAGGCAGGAGGAATGCAGTGTCGAGTTACCGGTTATGCTCGATGAGCGGGTGCCAGAGCGTTGTGTCCTGGTCCATGCTGCGCAATCCTGTCATGCAAGTCTCGGTCCCTCGTATGGTGATATCACCTTGAACAAGGTCTGATGTGATGATGGATCTTTTGCGCAACTTCATAATTTTTCCTGTTACGGAAATATTATTTCCGTCATCAATCCAGCCTTATGCGGTATTGACGCTGGAAACATTAGCCAAGATTATCGCAATAATAATTCCTGTCATGATCACTGTTTTGTATCTGACCTTTGCTGAACGCAAGGTCATTGGCTATATCCAGGCGCGTATCGGCCCTAACCGCGTCGGTTTATTCGGGTTTCGACTGTGGGGATTCGGCCAGCCAATCGCCGATGCCGTAAAGCTTGTTCTCAAGGAGATCGTTATACCGAGTGGGGCCAACAAAACCTTGTTCATCATGGCTCCTATTCTGTCCATTGCCCCATCGCTCGCGGCCTGGGCCGTTATTCCGTTTAACGACGTCATGGTGCTGGCCAATATCAATGCCGGTTTGCTCTATATTCTGGCGCTCACCTCATTGTCTGTATATGGAATTATCATTGCCGGATGGGCCTCGAATTCCAAATATGCCTTTCTCGGTGCGATGCGATCTGCAGCACAGATTGTGGCCTATGAAATCGCAATGGGATTTGCACTTGTCGGGGTTTTGATTGCTGCGGGCAGTCTTAATCTGGGTGATATTATTCAGGCACAGAATGGCAGTGTTTTTCACTGGTTCTGGTTGCCGTTATTACCCCTGGTGGGTGTGTATTTTATTTCGGGTGTGGCGGAGACAAATCGCGCCCCGTTTGATGTTGCCGAAGGGGAATCCGAGATCGTCGCCGGTTTTCATGTGGAATATGGCGGTCTGGCATTTTCTGTGTTCTTTCTGGCGGAATACGCAAATATGATTTTGATTTCCATGCTTACATCAATCATGTTTTTTGGTGGTTGGTTATCACCGTTTCAGGGCATTCCGGTGCTGGGTGCCTCAAGTATGTTCTGGTTATTCGCCAAGGCTTCATTTTTCCTGTTTATGTTTCTCTGGTTTCGTGCAACATTCCCCCGGTATCGTTATGATCAGATTATGCGGCTTGGCTGGAAGGTCTTTATACCGATTACCATAGTCTGGCTTGTTGTTGCGGCAATACTTGTTGTAACCGGGATACCACCATGGTTTGATTAACTAAAAGTGATTAGTAATTGGTGATTAGTGATTAGATATGAGTAAATATTAACTGGAAATGGTTGACCAATCACCAATCACCAATCACTAATCACCAGTTACAATAAACGAGATAAGAATGATACAGTCAATTAAAAATTATTTTCAAAGTTTGTTGTTATGGGAGTTGATCAAGGGCTTGCATTTGACCGGCCGCTACCTGTTCAAGCGCAAGATTACTGTGCAATATCCTGAAGAGAAAACACCTCAATCGCCCCGTTTCCGCGGCCTGCATGCCTTACGCCGATATCCCAATGGCGAGGAACGTTGTATTGCCTGCAAATTATGTGAGGCCGTATGTCCAGCCGTCGCCATAACAATAGAATCGGAGCAACGTGAGGACGGAAGCCGTCGCACGACCCGTTATGATATAGATCTGACCAAATGCATATTCTGTGGTTTTTGTGAAGAATCCTGTCCGGTTGATTCCATTGTTGAAACACGGATTTTTGAATACCACGGGGAGAAACGCGGTGATCTATTGATGACCAAGGAGAGATTGCTTGAAGTAGGGGATCTTTATGAAAAGCAGATCGCTGAAGACAGGGCACAGGATGCAATGTATAGATAATAGTTACAAGCCACAAGTTATAAGTTACAAGAAAAAAACGAAGAACAAAAAAAATGTTTGAACAAATCATATACTACATTTTTGCCGGATTATTGATATTTTCCGCAAGCATGGTGATCACAGTGCGTAATCCGGTGATGGCAGCACTGTTTCTCGTTCTGTCTTTTTTCTCCAGTGCCGCGATATGGTTATTGCTTGAAGCGGAATTTCTGGCTATCGCGCTGGTTCTGGTTTATGTCGGCGCGGTCATGGTTTTATTCCTGTTTGTTGTGATGATGCTGGATGTCAATCTTGCCCCTTTGCGTGAAGGGTTTGCGCGATATTTGCCGGTTGGGGTGACGGTCGCTGTATTAATGATGATCGCAATGGGTCTCGTAGTCAGTTCCAGTTATTTCAAATCTGATGAGATATCTGCACCTGTGACCTTGGGGCCGGGCTACAGTAATACAACAGAGCTGGGACAGGCCTTATATACAGATTATCTGTATCCATTCGAAATCGCCGGTGCAATTTTACTGGTTGCAATTATTGCAGCCATATCACTGACGACGCGCAAACCGCGCAGCACCAAGGCACAACAACCGGCATTACAGGTCCAGGTCAGAAAAGAAGACAGGATCAAGATCATCAAAATGGAAGCAGAAAAACAGTGAAAAGTGAAATGTGAAGAGTAAAACAATTAATAAGATTCGATAAAAATGATTGTACTTTCAGATGTATTAATCCTTGCAGCAATATTATTCTGCATCAGCGTTGCAGGGATTTTTATCAACCGGAAGAATGTCATTATTCTGCTGATGTGTATTGAACTCATGTTGTTGTCAGTCAATATGAATTTCATCGCATTTTCCCATTTTCTGCATGATATCAATGGCCAGGTGTTTGTATTTTTTATCCTCACTGTTGCTGCGGCGGAATCTGCAATTGGTCTGGCCATTCTGGTGGTGCTGTTCCGCAACAGACAAACTATTAATGTCGATGACCTGGATACAATGAAGGGATGACAATGTTGGAGAACATGGATACTGTTTACCTCTGGGTCGTTCTGTCACCCCTCCTGGCTTCAATAATCGCTGGACTGTTTGGAAAGACTATCGGCCGTAGTGGGGCCCACTGGGTTACTATTATCGGTGTTGGCATTTCCTGTGCCCTGTCTTTATTGGCGTACAAGCACATCGTATTTGATGGTGCAGATATCTACAATGCCGCGGTATATACCTGGGTGGTAAGTGGTGATGTCAGGTTCGAAGTCGGGTTTTTGATCGACAAGCTTTCTGTAACGATGATGGCCGTCGTGTCATTTGTCTCATGGATGATTCATATTTATACCATCGGCTATATGCACGATGATCCGGGTTATCAGCGTTTCTTCTGTTATATCTCGCTGTTTACCTTTTCCATGTTGATGCTGGTCATGTCCAATAACTTCCTGCAGCTGTTCTT
>JACQHV010000012.1 GCA_016198885.1 Gammaproteobacteria bacterium | reverse complement strand
CTTAATTTGCTTTCCATATCCAGACGATGACGCGCCTCTGCATTCATTTCCTGGGTATAATATTGATAATTATTACGTCCTTTGGATTTTGCGTGGTACATCGCAGAATCAGCATTTTGCAGCAATGCTTCAATGGTTTTTGCATCATTTGGATATATGCTGATACCAAGACTTGGGCTAATGGTAATTTCCTTGCCTTTCAGGCTTAACGGCCTGTCCATCATGGTTATGATCTTTTCTGCGACTTTGCCAGCATCACTGATATTTTGTAATTCCGGAAGAATAATGGTGAATTCATCACCGCCCAATCGTGATACCGAGTCTGACACGCGTACACACTCGCACAGAAGTTTTGAGACTATTATTAATAATTCGTCACCTGCAGAATGTCCGAAGGAATCATTGATCTTCTTAAAACGATCGAGGTCAATATAAATCAATGCCATCAAACCATTTTGCCGTTTGGCGCGTTCCAGTCCTTGATCGAGACGATCATGGAATAATGCCCGGTTAGGTAACCCTGTAAGCGTGTCAAAATTAGCCAGGCGACGGAGTTCTTCTTCCGAACGTTTGCGTTGTGTAATATCCTCAAACAACCAGATAGTCCCATCCTCCGCCATATTGTCAGAAATGGACTTTGCTGATACCTCACACCAGAAATGGTTTCCATCTTTATGTTTCATCTTCCATTCGCCATGATATGTATCACCATTGGCCATTAACTGATAAGCAGCATCATTGAGTGCCTTATAATCATCAGCCGAGGGATATAAAATTGCCTTGTGCATTCCTTCAATCTCATGTCTTGCATATCCAAACAGTTCTTCAAACTTGCGATTTACTGACAAGATCCTGCGATCCTTGAGATGAGCAATGCCGACTAGTGCATTTTCGAGAATAGCCCGTGTTCTTCTCTCACTATCCTCCAGGGCATCTTTCGCATCTGTAACTTCATCAAACAATAATTGCGTGCGTACAGCAAACCGATTGAAATCAACTGATAAATCAGAAAATTCATCGCGGACGACAGTGCTCTCTTTTAATCTGCGGGTCATATCTCCATGAGAAAGATCATGCATGGCAGCGCGTACTTTGCTTAGGGGCTCATCTATACGGTATATCACCAACGATATACCCGCAGCGATGATAGCAATGACAATAAGACTGACTGTAGCCACGATAAAAAGGTTGATCTGGCTGATATTGCGGGAATCTGTTACCAGCATTGTTACATAATCATCCGCGATATCCGAAAGACGTTTCATATTAGCCCGTATTTCATGGCTGCTCGTATATAATGATGATATTAATTCCGCTTGCTTTTCATTCTCATTAATATTGTCCTGATGTGACGATTGTTCCTGGACATTTATTCTGTTTATCACAATCATAAGCAATGCGGCATCATGGACAAGATATTCCTGGAAATTATTTTTAAGATTACGGATGACAGGATCTGCAGTTTTTAAATCTGCTGTTTGAGAGGATAGAACAGCAAGTTGATCATTGAATCCCTGTTCCAAAGTGCTTCGATCCACGTAGTTATCAAGATCGCCGGTAGTGGCGGCAGAGAGAATATTGGACCTGCGCAACTCAAAATCAATGAGTATATGTCCAAGATGGCGAATACCGGATTCAATTGCAAAGGCCGCCTGATCTATACGATCCTGTTTGGAGGAAATGATATCGTTCGTAATAACAGCCGTGAGTGAGAGTCCGATAACAGCCACAGAACATACAATGGCCCAATTCTTCAATAACCGCTGAACAGTCAGATTATTCAGCAGTTTTGAATTTTTTAAATAGACTGGCAGGTCAACATTATTCACTGGCTTTTATCCATCGATGCCCCGGTAACTAAGCAACTTCGATTATATATCCGTAACTTTCTGACGACTAACTGCAAATAAATTTAAAAATGTGGTTTATTCAACGATTTATCGTAACGCTGAAGAGAATCAATTATTTCATTTTTAGCCGTCTGGGCGTCACGCCAGCCCTCGATTTTCACCCATTTTTTTGGCTCAAGATCCTTGTAATGTTCAAAAAAATGGGTGATCAGATTTAACAAGGCTGGTTGAATATCATCTGGAGAATTTACATTATGATGAAATTTGGAAACACTATCCAATGGAACTGCAAGTATCTTGCTGTCATCCCCGGCTTCATCTGTCATTTCCAGCATTCCAACGGGCCGGCAACGAATGACAGCACCATGTATCAGCGGCATTGGTGTTGCAATAAGTACATCAACAGGATCACCATCTTTTGCGAGGGTCCTTGGCACGTAACCGTAATTACACGGATAATACATGGATGTATTAAGAAAACGATCAACAAACATGGCCCCCGTTTCCTTATCAAGCTCATATTTGACTGGATCCCCGCGTAATGGGATTTCAATAACTACATTTATATCATCCGGGGGGTTCCGGCCCGGCCCTACCCTGTCAAGGTTCATCGTGGCCTCCTGTAAATCTTAACTACTTATTAGCCCGATTTTTAATCAACTCATCAACCACTGCAGGATCCGCCAGTGTGCTGGTATCACCCATATTTTCAAGTTCATTTGCTGCGACCTTACGCAGAATGCGACGCATAATCTTGCCCGACCGTGTTTTGGGTAGACCCGGTGCCCACTGGATAATATCCGGGCTGGCGATTGGACCGATCTCTTTTCGCACATGCTGGATCAGTTCTTTTCGTAATTCTTCTGAGGGTTTGACACCCGACATCAGCGTTACATACGCATAAATCCCCTGCCCTTTAATTGGATGGGGGTAACCGACTACAGCAGCTTCGGTAACAGTGTCATGCAGCACCAGTGCACTTTCAACCTCGGCCGTACCCAGACGGTGGCCGGAAACATTAATTACATCATCTACCCGTCCTGTAATCCAATAAAAACCGTCTTCATCACGGCGGGCACCATCGCCAGTAAAATACATCCCCGGATATATTTTGAAATAGGTTTCTATAAAGCGTTGATGATCGCCATAAACCGTACGCATTTGCCCGGGCCAGGAACGTTTAATCACCAGATTGCCAGAAGCGATGCCCTTTAATTCATTTCCCTGATCATCAACCAGCGCAGGTTCCACACCAAAAAATGGACGCGTAGCAGAACCCGGTTTGAGTGTAATGGCGCCGGGGAGGGGTGTAATCAGAATCCCTCCTGTCTCCGTTTGCCACCAGGTATCCATAATGGGACAGCGATCGTTTCCGACAACATGATAATACCATTCCCAGGCCTCGGG
>JACQHV010000136.1 GCA_016198885.1 Gammaproteobacteria bacterium | reverse complement strand
GGATACCTATAGCTTATATTTGATGGATTACGGTGCCCCTATCGGGTTTCGCATTGCAACCAATCGTCCGGAACGGGTCGAGTCACTGATCATCCAAAACGGTAATGCCTATGTTGAGGGTATCGATAACAACTTCTGGGAACCGATACAGGCCTACTGGAAAGATCGCAAGGCCATCAACCAGGGTCTTGATAATGACTGGTGGAAGAACGTCAAGGCGGCTTACAACAAACCGAACATGTCGAATGATGAAGCACTGCGCTTTTTGCTGACACTCGGTGCAACAAAATGGCAATACACCAATGGTGTGCGTAATGTAGAAGCAATAAGTCCCGATACCTGGGATCATGTTCAGCCGTTACTGGATCGTGCAGGTAACCAGGAGATTCAACTTCAGCTTTTCTACAGCTATGGTTCGAATCCGCCACTCTATCCAAAGTGGCAAGCATATCTGCGTGAACATCAACCGCCAACTTTGATTGTATGGGGGGAAAATGATGAGATTTTCCCAGCAGCTGGCGCCCATCCTTACAAGCGGGATTTAAAAGAGGTTGATTTTCATCTCTTGGACACAGGGCACTTCGCACTGGAAGAAGATGGTGATGTGATTGCCAATCATATAAGACGTTTCTTTAATAACAGAGTAGTTGCTGTAATTAATTAGTGTAGAAACGATAATTAATAATTTATGGCTGGGTGGCAGAATGTATATGCAGCGGTTTGCAACGCCGCCTATGTTGGTTCGAATCCAACCCCAGCCTCCATATTTATAACCTTCTTGATAGGGGTAATCTAATGAGAGATTATGTTAGTGATATTGCATTTACTGATACAGTTAAGTTGCTCCAGGAAAAATTAGAATCACGTAAAAATTATGCCGCAATGGAAAAGAATGGCGGTTGGAATAATAAAATAACCCCAGATTTTGCAGAATATATTTCAAATCGTGATTCTTTCTATATAGCGACTGTAAATAGCGAAGGACAACCATATATTCAGCATCGTGGTGGACCAAAGGGGTTTCTTAAAATTATTGATGATGAAACGGTCGGTTTTGCTGACTTCAAGGGTAACCGCCAGTACATTTCGTATGGAAATTTACTTGACAACGATAAAGTTTGTCTTTTTTTGATGGATTATCCAAATCGTAAACGTATTAAAGTGTGGGGAAAAGCAAAAATTATCGAAGATGATCCGGATTTGATCAACCAGTTAATGGTTTCCGGATACAAAGGAATACCTGAGCGCGCTTTTATCATTCGGATAGAAGCCTGGGATATCAATTGTCCTCAACATATAACACCAAGATATACAACAGATGAAATTGAAAAACTTAATATCTAAATATGCGATGAATAATTAGATATCGTTTTCTTTTAAAAAAGATATCTTTGCTAGAGCAGTAAGAATTGCACTGGTAGTTGGAACAATACTCGTTATTATAAACTATGGATAGGCGATCTATGGGAATAGTTAATTTTACTGACTGGATATTACAGCACGTCTGACACGCCCAGGCGGTTCCCCGATCACGGACCGAAACGCCTTCCGAAACGAGACCTCCGACAGGTAACCGCAGCGTTCGGCTATCATTGCGATGGATAAATTCGTGGTTTGCAGCAACTCTATCGCTTCCTGCATCCGCCATTCCGTCACATACCGCATGGGTGTCATGCCAACGAGTTGATTGAAACGGGAAGTGAAGTTCGATCGACTCATACCGCACGCTTTGGCAAGACGCGCAACGGTCCAATCATCACCGGGATTCGCATGAATTTGATTCAAAACCCGGCCAATCTTGGGGTCCGTTAAGGCATTGAGTAACCCCCGCTCCAAGCCACGACTCATTTCGGCACGTAATACGTGAATGAATAACACGTAGGCAAGCTGATTAACCGCAGCGTCTACACCTGCCAGTTGCAGTTCCAGTTCGCTGATAATCTGCTGGATCAGAGAGTAGGTATTACCTAGGCGCCCTGTTTCTTTGAGGTCTAAAACAATTACACCGGGTAATTCATTGAGTAATGGCCAGACGGCTTTGGTTTGGAATTCGAAGTAACCGCACAACAGACTGGTAATCGGGCCTTCAGCATTGGGCTCAGGTGGTTGGTTGATCACTGATGCCAACGGTGGTGTTGCGCTATTGGAGATGACATGCCGGTCGTCATGGGGGAATACCACGAAGTCACCTGCTGTCAGTAGGTATGGTTGGTCACTATCGTCTGTATGTAACCAGCCGTTTCCCCGGCCAATCAGGTGGAAGGGTACTTTGCGCTGACCGGACGTATCCACTGCCCAAGTACCGCAGAAATCCGCATGCAGGAACACTTCTGCACGGAGCCGGAGCCGACGCAAGATTAAACTCAGCGCATCGCTTATTTCTCCCTCTGATATTGGATTTTTAGTCATATATTTCGGATTTTATAGCATAGAAAGTATATATCCGAGGATTTATATTACCACGGCATTCACTTTTAGTGTAAACCGTGGACAGGAAAATGAACCAGATTGAAATCTACACCAAAGATTGGTGCCCCTATTGCGACCGGGCCAAGGCCTTGCTCACAACCCGCGGGCTCGGCTATGCGGAGATTGATGTGACCAACGATCCCAAGCGTGAGGGAGAAATGCGTACCCGCTCCGGCAGGCGCTCGGTGCCCCAGATCTTCCTCGATGGAAATCACGTTGGCGGCTCTGATGACCTTGCAGCTCTCGATGCGCAAGGTGGATTGAAAAAGATCGCAGGTGATGAGAAGCGTTTGGTGGGATCAGCAAGTGTGCGACATTTCCCGTTGCTCATCCTCGGCTCTGGCCCGGCAGGCTATACCGCAGCGATTTATGCGGCCCGCGCGAATCTCAAGCCTGGATTGGTAACAGGACTTGACCAAGGGGGCCAATTGATGACGACGACCGATGTCGAAAATTGGCCAGGGGCCTCGATTAGTCTGCAGGGACCCGAGCTAATGACACAGCTCGAAGATCATGCACGACGGTTTGAAGTGGAGTTACTGCAGGATCACATTACTGCGGTCGATCTCAAACATCGCCCATTCGTACTGACCGGCGAGCGCGGAAGTTATACGACGGACGCTCTCATCATTGCAACCGGTGCCACAGCCAAATACCTCGGTTTACCGTCTGAAACCGCTTACTTGGGCCGGGGTGTTTCAGCCTGCGCGACCTGCGACGGTTTCTTCTACAAAAACGAGCCAGTTGTGGTTGTAGGCGGTGGTAATACTGCCGTTGAAGAGGCGCTTTACCTGGCAAACATTGCTTCACACGTCACTGTTGTCCATCGCCGCGATGCATTACGAGCAGAGAAGATTCTGCAAGAGCGCTTATTCGCACGCGAAGCGGAAGGTCGTGTGAGTTTTGCCTGGGATCATGTGGTCGATGAGATACTCGGCAACGACACTGGCGTTACCGCCGTCCGCTTACGTGATGTGAAAACAGGAGAAACGCGCAATGTTGAGGCGAAAGGTCTCTTTATCGCCATTGGTCATCGGCCGAATACCAATCTATTCACCGATCAATTGGCAACAGAAGACGGATATATCGTCGTGCATGCTGGACGAGACGGTGGTGCCACCGCTACCAGTGTACCCGGTGTTTTTGCGGCTGGCGATGTGGCAGATCCGGTGTATCGACAAGCTATCACATCTGCAGCGACCGGCGCCATGGCAGCTCTGGATGCAGAGCGTTACTTGAACGAGCAGTCCTTACCAAAGGCTGCTTGAAAATTTTTTACAAACTAAGTAAGGAGATATTGATATGAGTACACATGTAAAATCTGTAAACGAGCAGAACTTCAATAAAGAAGTTTTACAATCAGAACAGCCCGTCTTGGTTGACTTCTACGCCGACTGGTG
>JACQHV010000144.1 GCA_016198885.1 Gammaproteobacteria bacterium | reverse complement strand
TCTGTAATCACTGCACCTATGCCGCATGTCTCGGTTCCTGCCCGCGCCAGGTAATCTACAAACGCAAGGAGGACGGCATCGTGCTCCTCGATCAAAAGCGCTGCCGCGGTTACCGCGAATGTGTGAAGGGTTGTCCCTACAAGAAGGTGTATTTCAACCCGATGACCCGCGTCTCGGAGAAATGTATCGGCTGCTATCCGGCGATAGAGAACAACCGCCAGACACAATGCACCATCACCTGCATCGGCAAGATCCGTTTGCAAGGTTTTATCACTACGCCGGACAAGGCGCGCGAGGATAACCCCTTGGATTACCTCGTCCATATTGCAAAGATTGCGAAACCGCTCTATCCCCAGTTCGGGCTCGAGGCAAATGTGTATTACATCCCGCCTATCCATGTACCGCCGCAGTACCTGTATCAAATGTTCGGCTGGGGCGTGGAAGAAGCTATCGCGACCTATCGCAAGGCGAAAGAAGACAAGAAACTACTCGGTGCGCTATTACTTTTCGGCGCAACACCCGAGATCACCCATCACTTCAAGGTGGAGGGCAAGTGGGTCTTCGGGTACGACGAAAAAGGCGCGGAAATTGTGCGCGTGCCGTTGCGTGAGCCAATCCATGTGCGCGTCGTATATGACGATAAACATCAGAGTTACCGGACCAACACCACGTGAGCGAACTGAACCATGATTAACCAGGTATCCTTTGTCCGCGGTATAATCGCTGCCGGTATCTTCCTGCTCGCGGGACCCGTCTTGGGCGCAGATACAGGCATCACCGCCATCCGGGTGCCGGGCACAGGCCCCATACTTGATCCGGAGGCTGTATTCTGGAGAGCAGTGATTCCATCCACTGTAACGATGTTGCCACAGACAGTGACAACACCAAACAATCCTGACCCCGCGATCAAGACCCTTACGGTGCGCGCCGCTCACAATGGTGCCTGGCTGGGTGTGCTGGTCGAATGGAAGGATGAGACGAAGAGCGATCATATTGTTGTGGATCAGTTTGGCGATCAGGTCGCAGTAGAGTTTCCTGTCGAATACAACAAGGATGCCTTGCCAAGTCCGATGATGGGCAGCCCAAATCGGCCCGTGGATATCTGGCAGTGGCGCGCAGCGTTCCAGCACGACATTGAAGAGGGGGAACCGGAAGTACGGGATCTGTATCCAAATACGCTCGTAGATGTGTACCCGGACGAAGTGCTACGCGTTACGGACGCACGCGCCTATACCGGTGCCGTGGGTGTTGACAACATGATTTCACATCCACATGGATTATCGCCGGTGCTCGAACAAGTGGCAGAGGGTTTCGGAACGCTTACCGCGCTGCCGCAAGACCAGGATGCGGATGGACGTGGTGTATGGAAGGATGACGTCTGGCGCGTGGTTTTTACCCATCCCTTAACCCCATTCAGCAAAAACAGTACGCAGTTCACCGCAGGTGGAGAGACGGTTGTTGCTTTCGCCGTATGGGAAGGCGGAAACCGCGAAGTCGGTGCACGCAAGGCCTGGGCGAACTGGGTGCCTTTCAGACTCGCGAAATGACAATCTCAACGCACAACGAAACTTCAGATGCGCTCTTAAGAGCGGGGATCTATCAATGTCTTGCAGGAGTTTTTGCGTATCCGGATCCAGCACTTATAGAGTCACTCACTGCACGTTGGCTGACTCTGTCCAAATGGCACAATTTCTGGTCAACGGAGATGCGGGAAACGATTTCAGATATGCACACGGCACTCCAAAAAGCTGACGTTGCAGCGCTGGCGGAAGAACATATCCGCTTGTTCGGTCCTGCGGCATGTTGCCCGCTGACCGAGACCTCGTGGGGAGACTCAGCGCGTCTGCTTGGCAAGGCCGCCCAGATTGCTGATATCTCCGGTTTCTACCATGCATTCAGCGTTCTTCCGAGAGAAGCTGGTGATTCCGTTCCGGAGGATCATCTTGCAATGGAACTTGAGTTCATGAGTGTTCTATGTCTCAAGGAAGCTTATGCACTGAACGCCGGGCTTGAGGACAAACTGGACATCACCCGCGATGCACAGAAAAAATTTCTCGAAGAACACCTCGCAACATGGATTGACTACTGGGCAGAGAGTTTGATCGAAAATAATCCCGTTCCGTTTTACTGTTCACTGGTGAAAACACTGCAACACATGATTCATCTGGAAACCGGGCGTCTGGGCATCGTACCAATCCGCATACGTGCCCGGGTATCCGACACTGAAATCGGGGACGATACATTTACCTGCCCACTCGCTTCCGCACCATAGGAAAAACTGGAGGGAATGGATGGTTTCTCTTCGCGCCGGACCGGCTACCTATGTTGCATGCATCCAGCTGGTAGTGCTGTTGCTTGTGCCTGACGTTCTGCACGGCGCGGAAACAACCGCTGGCACTACAGAACCTACTGATCCATTCCGGGAGTTCCTTACAGGCGGCAAGGTGGATTTGTTTCTGCGCTACCGTTTTGAAAATGTCGATGATGCACAGGTCCCTCCACCGCGCAAGGATGCCTACGCGAATACGCTGCGCACCGCCCTCGGTTACAACACTGGACTTCTTTATCACTTTGGTGCTTATTTCCAGGTTGAGGACGTACGTGTCATTGGTGCCGAGAAATTCAATGATGGTGGCAACAACAATATCACTGATCGTGCCGTAGTAGTTGATCCTGAAGGTACCGAAATCCATCAGGCAAATCTGCGCTTTGAAGGTATCCCCCAGACAATTCTGCGGTTTGGCCGCCAGGAGATCGAACACCGCCAGGCGCCTTTACACCGCTATATCGGCAACATCCTGTGGCGCCAGAACTGGCAGGGTTTTGATGCATTTCGCGCAACCAGCCGTTATCTTCCGGATACCGTGGCAGACTATGCCTACGTCTGGAATGTGAACCGTATCTTTGGTGAAGATAATCCATTGCCTGATCGCAGCGATTTCCGCATGGACAGTCACTTTTTCAATGTACAGTACAATGGTTTCAGGTTCGGCAAGTTTGAACCCTATGCATACCTGCTCGATTTTTCGAATTCGGTGTCAGAAAGATTTTCAACCCGGACCTATGGGCTGCGTTTCGACGGCTCTTATCCTGTGACACTCCAGGCCAAAATTCTCTATACCGGTGAATATGCGCGCCAGCATGACTATGGCGGAAATCCGAATGACATCGGCGTTAACTACTGGCTTGGTGAATTCGGCGCAAATTACACTTTCGGTAAACTGGTAGACTCCGTCACGGCAAAGGCAAGTTACGAAGTGCTTGGGGGCGATGGGGGGGTCGAATCGTTTCAGACGCCGCTCGGTACAAATCACGCATTCCAGGGCTGGGCTGATCGTTTTCTTGTGACTCCGGGTGACGGGATCGAAGATCTTTTCGTGACGCTCAAGACAAATATTTTTGGCGCAACCTTGATGGCTGTTTATCACGACCTGTCATCGGACAAAGATGACTATGACTACGGGACCGAATGGGATTTATTGATTGAAAAAACATTCTTGAAGCGCTATACCGTTGGTCTCAAGTATGCGGAATACGATGCTGATAAAAACACGCTAAACGTTGCACGTAACTCAACAGCAGGCCAGGCCTTTGATCTCACCAAATTCTGGGCATGGATCCAGGTAACATTCTGACTTCTTATGCTTTTTGAGGTGCAGCGACAGTTTAACTACCTTTGTGGTCTTCTTAATCTATATATAATGAGTGCAATATCCGCCAATCATTATCTTCAATCTGGATATACCAACGGCCTTTAGAGAGTTCAGGGAGTTTTGCCTGATACTCTGATCCATATGTTTTTGTAAGTATCAAATGCTTATCATGACCACCCTGGGTAGGATGAAGAAATGTTATTGCGATTTCTTCAGGATAATTAAATTGATCGTTGGCATTTAATGTCAATATAAGCAATCCTTGATCCCTGCGCATTTCAATGGATGCTTTAAGGGCGTAATCATCTGTTGCCTGGTCACGCGCGAGAGTTTTGTTTATCTCAAGGCCTCGTTTGTAATAATCATCCATGACCAGACCATCATCTGAATTTATCGCAAGCCAGGCCGTAATAATTCCGCCAACAACCGCCAAGGCAGGGAAAAATATCACCATCCATACATAGGGTATGCGATACCAGGGTTTATCGGACATAATATTATTGTTCATGGTTGAGGTCCCAGGAATTTTGCTTTCTCTGTTATCTTCAGTTCCGCCTCGTCTGTTGCCGTCAATGTAAAGACGATATCCGTGCTGCGCTTGACAAGATTTGTTTCATCCGCCCTTAACCTTACTGGTAAATCAATGACTTTGCCGGCATCGACAACAACAGGCGTCTGGTCTGTTTCCAATATGAGATCCGGTATGCCTTCTGCCCGCAATTGATATTCGTGAACTTTATCATCCATATTCAAAATTTTCAGTGTATAGACATTTCTCGATTAAACCCGCAGTTTCACGATACAACTGATTTCGATCCCTGATTACATCCAGTCCGGCAGGTATTCGTTGGCTTAATGAATATATAAATATCGAAATTATTCCCGTCAGAATAACCCCATAGATAATGATGCGTGGCCTTATAATCCGTGTCTGTTTGCCTTGTAATGCATTTTGCGTGGTATAACGAATCAAACCTTTCGGATATCCCATCTTGTCCATGACATCATTACACACATCAATACATGCAGAGCAAGCTATGCATTCGTATTGCAGACCATTACGGATATCGATACCGGTGGGACAGACCTGAACACACAGCGTGCAGTTAATACAATCACCCAGGCCCTGACGACCCAGGCCCTGACGCCTGTGATCACTGCTGGGTTTACGCGGCCCCCGCGGTTCACCACGTTTCTCATCATAAGAAACAATCAACGTGTTATCATCAAACATGGCGTTTTGAAATCTTCCATAAGGACACATGTGTATGCACACCTGTTCCCGCATCCATCCGGCGTTACCGTATGTCGCAAAACCATAAAAGACAATCCAGAACGTTTCCCAGGGACCAAGCTGGAAATTTACCAGTTCATCAACAAGAATTTTCGCGGGCGTGAAATAGGATACAAACGTAAAACCTGTAAACGCGGCAAACAGTATCCACAATGCATGTTTGGTTGCCTTAATCCGGAATTTTCTGAGTGTCAGTAGTGACTTATCCAGTCGCATTTTCTGGATACGGGTTCCCTCTATCATATGTTCTATCCAGAGAAATACCTCGGTCCATACAGTCTGGGGGCAGGCATAACCACACCAGACTCTCCCCGCCAATGCAGTAAAGAAAAACAGGCCAAGGGCGGCAAGCATGAGCAGGAAGGTTAAATATAAAAAATCCTGCGGCCAGAAAGTTAAGCCGAATATATAAAATTTACGCGCGGGAAGATCCAGCAGGACGGATTGCCGCCCGTCCCACTGCAACCATGGCAACCCATAAAATATACCTAATAAACCAATTGCAGCGAGTACGCGAAGAAAGGCGAAAATTCCATGGACTTCCCGCGGGTAAACTTTTTCCCGTTTGCCGTAAAGTGAAAGCAGAATCTCATCATCATGAGTCAATCCTGATTTTATCTGCTCTATTTTCCCGTCAGATAAAGCAGTGGTATTAGTTAAATGATTTTGCATGAATTCTGAATCACGAAATATTACAGAATAGTGTAGCCGGTTTAATTGCCGGGATTAAAAATATATCGTCAATAAACCGGATGAGGCAGTCAATGTTTCGTACTTGCAAGAAGTTTCATACAATTTTCAACTAGAGGATTCGCAGACGTTATTGCTACCTGGACAAACTGTATATGTAGGCAGCCAGGAGGTGCGCTTTGGCATCGCCCAGAAATTCCTTATGTGCCGGCATGTTACCCTGCCTGCCAAGTGAAACTGTTTCCAGTATGCGCGCCCTGGCCCCCCCATGTAACCAGATATCATCCGTTAAATTCGGGGCGCCAAGCTGCTGGTTCCCCTTGCCATCCGCACCATGACAGACGGCGCAGTATTGCGCAAAGGTTCCCATGCCCTTTGCCACAGCAGATACGTCTGCCTCACGGCCACTGAGACTGACGACGTATTCAGTCACCTCAGTAATCTCTTTTTCGCCAATGAGGCCTTTCCAGGCCGGCATCATACCGGCCCTTCCATTCAGAATGGTTGTCTTGATTGTTGCTGGATCACCTCCATAAAGCCAGTCATTATCCCGCAGATTCGGAAATCCGCGGGCGCCTCCCGCATCAGACCCATGACAGGTTGTGCAATAAGTTGAATACAGGCGCTTGCCAATCTCAAGCGCCGCCGGGTTATTAACGACAGCCATTAATTCCTGATTGGCATATTGTGTAAAAATGGGATCATATTTTTCACCTGCATTTTTTATTTCTTCATCATATTGCCTGGTTTGACTCCATCCCAAAATACCGGCAAAACTCCCAAGGCCGGGATATAAAACGAGATAGATGATTCCGAAAACCAGCGTGATATAAAAAAGATTCAGCCACCATTTTGGTAATGGATTATTGTATTCACTGAGGTTTTCATCCCACACATGATCAGTTGTGCTTTTATCCTCGCCCGGAACAATTTTCTTGCCACCTTTAAAATTTGCAATGAAAACAAACAATGCAACGATAGATATCACAGTGATTATAAAAATGAATATTCCCCAGAAACCGCTGGTAAAATCAGTCATGATTATTTTCCTTCGAATGCATGTCAGAAGAGATCATTTCGTCATCTTCCATCGGGATCCGTGATGCCTTATCAAATGATTTCTTGCGCTTGCCGTTCCATGCCCAGAAAACAACCCAGACGAAGACCACCATAACGATGATGGTCCAGATTGATTGTATGATTCCGGTATCCATAATCATCTTCTCGTCTTCACTGCCTTCCCCAGCATCTGCAGATAGGCAATCAGGCATCCATTTCAGTTTTCCCTTCGATATCTTTGGGCGCTTTTTCAATTTCTTCATCGGTATAAGGCGCACCCAGTTTTCGCAATGTCCGCATCTTGGTTTGAATATTACCCGCATCAAGTGATGTGGTTTCCAGCCAGGGATATCCCGGCATGATGGATTCAGGTACAACGTCACGCGGATTGATTAAGTGCACGCGATGCCATTCATCGCTGTAGCGCCCGCCGACACGGTGCAAATCAGGCCCGGTGCGTTTTGATCCCCACTGAAACGGGTGATCATAAACAAACTCACCCGCAAGTGAGTAATGCCCATAACGCTCTGTTTCCGCGCGAAAAGGTCTTATCATCTGTGAGTGACAGACATAACATCCTTCCCGGATATAAATATCCCTGCCTGACAATTGCAGGGCCGTATAGGGTTTCAAGCCAGCTACGGGTTCTGTCGTGGTATGCATGAAAAAGAGCGGCACGATCTGCACCAGTCCGCCCACGCTGATCACAATGATAATCAGGAAAATCATCAGCCCGATGTTTTTCTCGATTTTTTTATGCGTATCAGTCACAAGCTGTATCCTAATGAGCCAGAACGGGAGCAGGAATCAGGGCCTCTACCGGTTTGGCATCCGAAACGGTCTTCCAGATGTTGTATGCCATAACGAGTGTTCCAGCCAAAAACAGGAATCCGCCCAGAAAACGTATGAAGTAGAACGGATGCATGGCCTGCACCGTTTCCACAAAACTGTATGTCAGGGTGCCATCGTCATTGACAGCCCGCCACATCAATCCCTGCATGATTCCGGATACCCACATCGACGTGATATACAAGACGATACCGATCGTTGAAACCCAGAAATGAACTTCAATTAATTTGACGCTGTATATTTCCCGGCCAAAGAGACGTGGAATCAGATAATACATCGTACCCAGGGTGATAAAGGCAACCCAGCCAAGCGCGCCGGAGTGAACATGCCCGATGGTCCAATCCGTGTAATGTGACAGCGCATTGACAGTCTTGATGGACATCATGGGCCCCTCGAATGTGGACATGCCATAGAAGGAAACCGCAACGATGAGAAAACGTATCACAGGATCAGTGCGCAGTTTGTCCCATGCGCCGGATAACGTCATGATGCCATTGATCATGCCGCCCCATGAAGGCGCCAGTAATATTAAAGACATTACCATGCCCAGCGACTGTGCCCATTCCGGCAATGCCGTATAGTGAAGGTGATGGGGACCGGCCCAGATATAAGTAAAGATCAATGCCCAGAAATGAACAATAGAAAGTCGATAGGAATAAATAGGGCGATTCGCCTGTTTTGGAATAAAGTAATACATCATCCCCAG
>JACQHV010000133.1 GCA_016198885.1 Gammaproteobacteria bacterium | reverse complement strand
TTATTATTGTGATAATCATATCCGTAGTTGTCTTATTCTCTCTGATTTTAAGAGGACCTGTTTCATTTCATCGAATTATTCCTGGGGCGCATTATAAAATCGGCAATAAGGATCATAGAATACCAAATATTAGTCTCAGAAATCGGTATATTTTTTTCTTAAAACCCGATGTATTGTCGAAAATGCATCAATTACTCAAATATCTACATGAATTACTGGTTGAAAATAATATTCCGTACTGGGTAAGTTGTGGAACTCTGCTGGGTTGTGTCAGGCATCAGGGATTTATTCCCTGGGATGATGATATCGATATAAATATTGAACTGAAATATAAAATTCAACTGGTGGCACTGACGCCAAGACTTGAAAGAGACGGGTATATTCTTTGTTCCTCCAGGGGTGGTTTCAAGTGTGGATTTAATAATTTCGCATGTTATCCATTTGTGGATATCATTCTTGTTAATGAAGACAGGGGCATATTGCGATTGTGTTATCCCCTGGACAAACTTGGCAATTGCACTTACGAAGTGGGAGAACAATGGCCCAATGAATGTTTTAAATCAATAGATGTATTTCCGTTGAAAACTCTTCCCTTTGAAGATTTTATGGTATTTGTTCCTAATCAACATTTGAGAACATTAAAACAGATTTATGATGATGATTGTCTGGATTCCGTTAGCAGTAAATCAGATACACCCTATGGCTATAGCATTAAAAGATTACCCTGGATAATGAACCATTATTATGACAACCTGTTATTTAGAATGGGTATTCATAAAGGATGATGTTCTCTCTTGTAATTAAATTCTTGATCTCGAAAATTGAGCAATAAAATTTTGGTTATCATAAGTTGAAAAATATTGGAATTGTAAAATTCATTCTTTCCAGCTCATGAATAAAGACGATAGAAAATATTTTCTTGTTTTTGTAACCAATTTTAAAAACGAAAACCCATATCTTCGCGAATGGCTTGAATATCACTTACTTGTTGGGATAGATCATTTTTATCTCTATGATCAGGATGGGAGTGATGTCGCCAAATCCATTCTTGGACCCTATGAGGATTCAGGTCTGATTACTCGTCACCAGTGGACCAAGTATGATGGCACAAAGTATGATGGACCAACCCGCTTTTATCAGACAAATAAAAATCACCTGGCATTTACTCACTGTGCACAGCATTACGGGAACCAGGCTTGCTGGATGATGAAAATTGATGTTGATGAATTTCTTTATCCATGCGGTGGTGATCACAGCCTGGTTCCCCGTCTGAAGTCACTTGACCGCAACGAGATTAAAGGCATTCGAATTCCCCGCTTCAATTTTGGCAATAATGGCCACCTGACCCGTCCCGATAAGCTGGTTATGGAATCTTATACGCGGCGGGAAGCAACAGCGTCGAATTACAAGGAGATGGCCAACAGTAAATTCCTCAGCAACAATAAATTCTGCAACAGTGCGCACCGGTGGCATTATAAGTTATTTAGACCCGGGCGGTTTATACGGGCAGAGGATGTCAATGGATTAAGGATAAATCACTACTACACAAAATCACTTGAGGAATATCAGATGCGTCAAAACGTATCCCGTGGACGAGGCCGTGACAAGGCCCGATTCCTTGAGCGTAATCAGGGGTGCAATGCTGTTGATGATACGGGAATGCTTCGTTTTGTGCCGGAAATCAAACAGGCCTTGCTCAATCAGCGGCGTAACCAAACTCTAAGTGTGAACATGGAATAAGAGATAATGCTCAATAACCGGAAATCCATAATAACTATAATTTGTGCTGATGTGAGCATAAATTGCCTCAGTCGCGCCCTGACATTGGCCGAAATGCTTGCTGTTGATGAAACTGTGCAGATTATCGGCTTTTCCAGAAAAGGCGAGATCTGGTTACCAGCCCGCTCTTCAAAGATTCCGATTAAAGATCTGCCCTATGGTGGACCATACCATTGGTTACTGGCGCGCCAGGAATTGCGTAAATTGGTTATCAACTCGCGTATTATTGTCTGTAAACCACGTTTAACCAGCATGGGGTTAGCGCTGTTTGCAGGTTGTGACCCTGCCCGCGTTATTCTGGATATTAACGATTGGGAGCTTGGTATAGCGATCAATACTAACCGTATTGATGGACATTTTGACCGTCTGGATATGGTGCATAATTTAATGAGCCCGAATTCCCCATTACTGTGCCGCATCTTTGAATCAAAGATTCCGCAATTTTCCAACCGGATTGTGAACAACCGGTGGCTACAGCAGCGTTTTGGTGGTCAACTTATCTATGATGTCCGTGATACAGACAGGTTTGATCCGGCGAAGTTCGACAGAAAAAGTATTCGTTCAAAGCTGAATCTTGGTGACAGGTTTTGGGTAATTTTTTCCGGGACGCCACATCCACATAAAGGTATTGTTGACCTTGTTAGTGCGCTAAACAAAATTAATGGACCAATGGCTCCAGGTTTAATGTTGTGCGGCGGCGGGTCCAGCTACACCAATAAATTAATTAAAGCAACTGCAGCTGAATTAGGAAATGCGCGTTTCCGGTTTTTTAAACAGTACAATAGATTAGACGCACCGTATTATCTTGCTGCAGCAGATATTGCATGCATTCCTTCCGGCCTTACATCAGTTTCTGTTGGCCAGGTGCCCACCAAGCTCTTTGAGGCCATGGCGATGGGATTGCCGATTATCACAACACAGGTGTGTGATATGCCAGATCTTGTCAGCGGGATTGGCAATACAGTTCCACCTGAGAATCCTGATGCTCTCGCAGAAGCAATTGTATCACTGTCTCGTCAACCTGATCTTTGCAGGCAATTGGGAGAAATGGCCCGTAAAAGGGCTGTGAATGAATTCAGTTATCATTCTACACGGCCTGTTCTTCGAGCAGTAATGAGTTCTATCTCTGAATAAATGGTTTAATACGGGCCCATATAAATTCAGGATCAATATGCTTGTTACCCTGGATAACTGTGAAATGTGAGTTGTCTGAAGCAGAAAAACAAATCGCCGGATCCCAGCGATTAAAGGGTGTCTTGTTCCAGACGCTGTTTCTTGAAACCAGTTTGCCGGGTGCTTCTTGTGTACCGGCCACTATGTGATATGTGTTCAACATTTCTCTATCTACTGCGTGCAGGTAATACAAGGTGTATTCTGTCCATTTGCGTTTCTTCCATCGGTCAGGACAGAAATTTTTTAGATTATTAGGAAGCAGGCTTAACAGATATTCTGTCCAGTGCATGGCATATCGCTCGCCAAGGTGTTGAGTGAGACTTTGACAGATATGTTTTGATAAAAGCGCAGGTGTGACGGCCATGCCTGGTTTTTCCATATCCGGGTTAATACCTAAAATGGCGGCTGACGAAAGCCACCACTGCCGGTGTACGGTTTTTCTCGCCGACTGGATAATAGCACGTTTATTGATGATAAGATTTTTTTCGGTCGTGGTTTTGGTACAGACTACATCTGCGTCCAGTGTCAGCACAAAAGGGGTTGGCGAGGTCATTGCGCCAACCAGTTTAATTAATTGTTGCTTGTGCCATCCCCCCACGTTATTGTATTTTTTAAGTATTGGTAGAAGTTCTTCTTCATCAATAATTTCCACATTCAAATCGCGCCATCCGTCAAAAAATTTTATAACCTGTATTCTTTCACAACCCGGTATAACAATTCGCAAGGGTTTGAAGAGATCGGGTTCCGCAAAATTCCGTAGTGAATTTAACAGGATCTCTGCACGCTGAATTTGTGAACCGTACTTTTTGCCTTGGGTACGCAGGGGAAGAATGGCGCAAATTGACATTGTTTGGGCTTGAGATTTTTGTTAATTGTCTATTATGCGGTTTCCGGGTTATTTACCGGAGAAAGCTGAAATTTTGCGCCAGAGGTATTTGTTGATTTAACACATACATTTTCCAGTTACGTTATTAGAGCATGTCGTCATGAAACCGATGATGAGGTTTCTATGACCCACTTAATTTTTTGCTGATTATTTCCAGTTCCTTTTTCAAATCCTCCATTTCCTTATCCGTACTATGCATGTGATCCAGCATGGAGTCCAATGCATTCTGGATGGGATCAGGCATGTCCTTGCGTTCTGCATACGCGTCAAATCCGATCTTTTTGGCCATGGCTTCGCGTTGTGCCGCCTTCTCCGTATCGTCCTTTTTAACGACAACATGGCCGGGAACTCCAACGACAGTAGCGCCAACAGGGACATCTTTCACCACAACGGCATTGCAACCTATGCGTGCACCATCACCGACAGTGATCGGTCCAAGTATTTTTGCACCGGCTCCAATCACCACATTTTTACCCAATGTGGGATGGCGTTTGACCTTTTGCCAGGTGGTACCTCCCAGGGTGACACCGTGATAAATGGAGCAGTCATCACCGATCTCTGAAGTTTCGCCGATAACGATGCCCATACCATGGTCAATAAAGAAACGCCGGCCGATCCTGGCTCCCGGATGAATTTCGACTCCCGTAAAAAAACGTGCGATATGGGCGGTTATCCGCGCCAGTAAATAGAATTTTTTGTTCCAGAGCCAGTGGTTAAAGCGGTGAAACAATATAGCCTGGAATCCGGGACAGGTGAAAATCGTCTCCAGCGTGGAACGTGCCGCCGGGTCTCGCTCGAAGACAACCTGGATCTCTTCTTTAATGGTATCGAACATTGATTACATTACCTGATTGAGTCTTTAATCCGGTTATATTGGACAGATATCGTAACTATTGCGGTCGCTGTTTCATTAAGCCGCTCCTGTTCCCTCTGCACCACAGCTTCCGGGGCACGATCAATAAAGTCTTTAT
>JACQHV010000135.1 GCA_016198885.1 Gammaproteobacteria bacterium | reverse complement strand
GTATAGCACCACAATAATATGTGGTCAAGCACTAATTAAACCACAAGATAATGTGGAATTTCCTGTGATTTACTGTTGCATTTTTTGTGCATAAACTGCTTGTAAATTTTAAATCCGGAATGGTGCTATGCACCAAATCTAGTGGATTCATGTGCTTATCTGTATATCCGGGTTAGGTCAATCGGTACCTGGAAAATGTGGACAACAGCCGGGGTAATTCAGGTGTGCCCTGAAGAGGTGCAATGAGTTTAGAAAATTTCTCTACTATCGTTCAAGGCACTGGTTAAGGGGTTTCAGTATCCTCAATACGAAGATTAATGAATTTATAAAGGACGATAATTTGCAGTGGTGTATTACAGGATTTTGAGTTTGGAATGAGTGCTGTCACACCCCGGCTTATGGCCATTATGCTTGCAGACGCAAAACCAGGTCTTCCAGCTTTTTGCCGCTGTTTTATTGCAGGTGAAAACCAGACCCTTAATGGAATCCATCACAGAATGGCTGGCTTTTGCTTCTGCCGCAGGCACACCAGCCGTAATCTTTCCTGCCTCGATATCGACGGCAAAAGGGGTTCTGCTGGCGATAATTGTATCTGTTATGGTTTTCTCTCTGTAGAAGAAATTATTTGCAGATTTTAAGCCGGTTTTGTGTGACGATCACCTGGATTATAAAAATATCCTAAACTGAATTCAGTCAAATCAACTCAGGGGCAAAATCCTTGGATTTAGACAGCCTCACCTCATTGAAGGCACTGGCAATGCTTGATCAATACGAACTTGCGCGGCTCATAACATTGGGCAGTGTATTAACAGTTTCGGCTGGAGAAAGTTTCATCAAGGAAGGCGCAAAGGCGGAGAGTTTCTTTATCCTCGTCAAGGGAAATGTTGAAGTAAAAAAAGCCGGTAATCATGTTGCTGAACTCAAGCCCGGGGAGTTTCTTGGCGAGATGGCGCTCTTTAACAACAATGTGCGCGTTTGTGAGTTGATTGCATTGGAACAGGCCACTTTACTCGAGATACCTACGGATGTGTTCTGGTCACATGTACTGCAACAGGACCCCCTGGCTGTGAAAGTAATGGGATCGCTGGGACAATTAATGACACAGCGACTGCAACAACAGGATGCGGAATTGTTAAATAAAATTGACAAGAGTGATCATACTCTTGCCGAGATGGTGGCGATGTTTGAACCGGTCAAACGGCAATTAATGGCGGATTGGGCATTGAAGTATCATGCCATCGGCCGTCCCGGCAAGCTGGCGATTACCGCCACCAAACCCAGTGGCAGCGCTGCAGATCTGTCTGTGGCTTATTCGCCCGGTGTATCTGAACCCTGTCTGGCCATCAAGGCCGAACCGGCACATGTCTATGATTACACCACCAAAGGACAACTGGTTGGTGTGATTACCAATGGAACCGCCGTGCTGGGCCTCGGCAATATTGGCGCTTTGGCAGCCAAGCCGGTCATGGAAGGAAAGGCCATATTATTCAAGCAATTTGCCGATATTGATGCCTTTGATATCGAAGTCAATGAAACGGAACCCGATAAATTCATCGATATTGTGTGCGCGCTTGCGCCCACATTCGGCGGCATTAATCTGGAAGATATTCGCTCGCCGGAGTGTTTTTATATTGAAAAACAGTGTAATGAACGTACGGACATTCCTGTTTTTCATGATGACCAGCATGGCACTGCGATCATCTCAGGGGCTGCATTATTAAATGCCCTGGAGATTGTTAAAAAAAGTATTGATGAAATACGCGTCGTATTCTCCGGCGCGGGTGCTGCCGGATTTACCTGCGCCAGATATTTCCTGAGTCTTGGTGTAAAACCGGAGAATCTCATCATGACCGACGTCAAGGGCGTGGTGTACAAGGGCAGGGGCGATAACAATTATCTGGATGAGATTGCGGTGGACACTGATCTACGCACATTGGCCGAAGCAATCACAAAGGCGGATGTATTTTTAGGAGCTTCTGCCCCGGGTGTGTTAAAACCGGAAATGCTGATGAGCATGAATAAAAATCCTATTGTTTTTGCCATGGCTAATCCTGTCCCGGAGATAGATTACCCACTGGCCGTCAAAACACGTTCCGATGTGATCATGGGTACTGGACGCAGCGATTACCCGAATCAGATAAATAACGTCAGTGCCTTCCCCTATATCTTCAGGGGCGCACTGGATACGCATGCAAAATGCATTAATGAGGAAATGAAACACGCCGCAACAAATGCGCTTGCCGCGCTTGCCCATGAACCGATCACCAAAGAGGCCGGATTTGAAGATAGTAAACTGGCCTTTGGCCGGACTTATATTATCCCCAAACCCTTCGACCGGCGTTTGCTCATCATTGTATCTTCAGCCGTGGCACAGGCCGCGATGGATACGGGTGTTGCGCGCAAAAAATTTAATATTGATGAATACAAACACCAACTCAAAATATTGGTACAACTCAAGGGATAGGAAAAACCTGTAGTCACTATTACTGTTCGCCATGACTTGAAAAGAGGGTTACCATGGATTGCACGCACTATTACAGTGCATAAAAAATTAATAATAATATCGTTATCATTCTGTTCCTCAGTACTTTAACCCCGCACAAGTAAAGGAGAGCCGTATGTCTGCTCAGCACAAACCCGGTCGTAAAGAATTCTTTGGTGGTTGTCCCCATGATTGTCCGGATACCTGCGCCATGATCTTTGAAGTCGAGGATGGGAAACTGGTTGGAGTCAGGGGTAATAAAGAACATCCCATGACCCGGGGCGGCCTCTGCGTCAAGCTGAAGGATTATGAGAGACGTCATTATCATCCGGATCGACTGTTGTATCCCATGCGCCGCACCGGCCCCAAAGGCAGCAAGCAGTTTGAACGGTTCTCCTGGGATGAAGCGCTGGATGAGATCACAACCAGATGGAAGGCCATAATCAAAGAATACGGCCCGCAGGCAATCATCCCCTACAGCTATTTAGGTCATCAGGGTCTCGTGCATGGATTGAATGGTGGCGATGCGTTTTTTAATCGTCTCGGTGCCACCGTTTGTGAACGAACATTTTGTGGTGAAGGTTCGTGTACGGCCTGGTTGTTGACGGTAGGTCCTACCGCCGGTGTTGATCCGGAAAGCTACATCCATTCCAAATATATCGTAATCTGGGCCTGTAACAGTATGAGCACCAATCTGCATCACTGGCATATCGTGCAGGATGCACAAAAGAAAGGCGCCAGGGTAGTCGTCATTGATGCCTATAAATCCAGGACCGCCAGGCAAGCCGACTGGCATATCTGCCCCAAACCCGGTACCGATGGCGCGCTAGCCATGGCATTGATCAACAGCATTATCGATCAAGCTCTGGTGGATAAGGATTATGTTGAAAAATTTACCATAGGTTATAAAGAACTGGCCAAACGCGCCAGGACTCGTACCCCGGAATGGGCGGAAAAAATCACCGGTGTATCCGCAGAAGATATCCGCACACTCGCACGTGCCCTTGCCACGCAACAACCCGTTGCGATCCGCATGGGTGTCGCTCTGGAACGCCACTATGGTGGTGGCCAGACCATCCGTGCTGTCACCTGTATTCCGGCCCTGACCGGGGCCTGGCGGCATGTGGGTGGCGGCATTACACAGTTTCCTGTCTGGGAACACCCTTACAAGTTTGATGTGATCTGCCGTCCTGACTGGATCCCGGAAGGTACGCGCGTGGTGAGTAACCTGCAGATCGGCCGTGCATTAACGGGTGAAACACCACTGGATCCACCGATCATGTCAATGATGTGCTGGAATTCAAATCCCGTCACCCAGGCGCCGGAGGCGGACAAGATTGTAAAAGGTCTGATGCGTGAGGATCTGTTCCTCGTCTCTGCGGAACATTTCATTTCAGATACGGCATCTTATGCCGATATTGTGCTGCCTGCGTCCATGGGTGCGGAAATGGAAGACATCATCTTGTCCTGGGGACACTTGTATCTCACTTACAATACCAGGTGTGTGGAATCACCAGGCGAAGCGATATCCAATAATGAGATCTTCCGCCGCCTGGCGGCACGCATGGGCTTTGAAGATGAACGATTACAATGGTCGGATTCTGAATGTCTGGAGAATTTCATCGATTGGAATGCGCCCGCCTGTGACGGCATTGATCTGGATTACCTGCGCAAGCATGGTTATGCCCGTCTCAATGTAGGTACCAAAGATGATCGTTGTCCGCATAAAGAAGGCAAGTTCCCGACACCTTCAGGCAAATGTGAATTCAAGATAGAGGGGGCAAAGAATTTTGTCGCCGGTCCTTTCCGCCAGATGTATGAGGGCTTCCAGCCTGGTGAACCTCTGGACAGCCTGCCGGACTACGTCCCATCAAGGGAAAGACCAGAAACCAATCCGGAGCTGGCGAAGAAATATCCGTTGAATATTGTTTCACCCAAGAGTCATGGCTTTCTGAATTCCTGTTATGCCAACATGGAACACAAGATCAGGGGGCAGGGTGAACAGTTCGTGCTGATCAATGCGGCGGATGCCGGACCACGTAGTATCAAGGATGGCGATAAAGTACGTATTTATAATGACCGGGGTGGTTTTGAAGGCGATGCCAGGGTGACAGATGATGTGAATCCCGGTGTAGTCGTGGCAACGCTGGGTTACTGGCGGCAATTGACCAGGGGCACGGTCAACATCATCAGTTCGGCCGAGTTTGCGGATATGGGTCATGCCCCCTCGTTTTCAGATAATCTGGTTGAGGTGGAACTCGCGGGTTGAACTGCGGAATGATTCGTTGTTCAAAGGGGGGCGGACAGGGGTCCGGATTCCGGTCAACTCTCCTGAAATGCGCATAGCGCAGTGATATCGTTATGAATTTTAGTTGATATTCCCACTGTCATTAATTTGATAAATGAATGATTTTTTTGGAAATTACTTGACGATAGCACAGTTTCATTACTAAAGTCTCAGGATGTGTTTAGCAGCGGAAGGAAGCATGAATATGACCTATTGTCTTGCGATATCACTCGAATCCGGTCTGGTTTTCGTCTCCGATTCACGCACTAATGCCGGCGTGGATAACGTCAGCACCTACAGCAAGATGCACACCTTTGGCACAAACGGCGAGCGTCAATTTATTGTGTTGTCGGCCGGCAATCTTGCTACCACGCAGGGTGTCGTGGAGCAGATCAAACGGGACATCAAACAATTCATGCCGGTCAATCTTATGACCGTTTCGCATATGAGTGATGCTGCGGACTATATCGGCAATATTAACCGGATTCAGCAGGAAAAAAATACCGGCGGTGGTGCGACTTATGAAGCCAGTTTTATTATCGGCGGACAGATTATGGGCAGCAGTCCATCAATCTATCTTGTCTATCCGCAGGGTAATCACATCACGACTTCAAAGGATACGACCTATATGCAAATCGGAGAGAGCAAGTATGGCAAACCGATACTTGACAGAATATTAGTTCCTGCATCCAGTCTGGAAACGGCGGCATTATGTGGCCTGGTCTCGATGGATTCGACCATGCGTAGCAATCTGTCAGTGGGTCCGCCCATTGAGGTTATGGTCTATGAGCGTGACAGTTTTGTATTACAGCGCCATTATCGTTTTGAACAAAACAGTGATTATTTAAGGGAGTTGACCCGCACCTGGGATGCCAATCTTAAGGATGCCTTCAATCGCCTGCCACCAATTGCCTGGAGTGCCAACTGGGACAAAACCGCAGGTGAACTGTCCAAATAGCGTTATAGTTTTTTCATTTTATTTTTTTCTGCAACATCCTGCCGGTCAAGATCCGCCAGACTATCTTCAGCTTCAAGTGTCATGATTTGAAGACTGGTAAATCAGCGTTGTTATTTTTTTGTTTGCTGTATTCAACTAATCAGGGTAGTTT
>JACQHV010000145.1 GCA_016198885.1 Gammaproteobacteria bacterium | reverse complement strand
TGTTCCATCCAGTCCATGATTGCAGCTCCGTCATGGACTTCGCCGATTTTATGCGATACACCGGTGTAATACAGGATGCGCTCGGTCGTTGTAGTCTTACCGGCGTCAATATGGGCCATGATGCCGATATTGCGGTAACGTTCAATGGGTGTTGTTCTTGGCATGTTTGTTTCAGTTCCAGATATAATGTCAGCACCGCGTTGATTGCATTACCACCGATAATGGGAAAAGGCCTTGTTTGCCTCAGCCATTTTATGCGTATCTTCCCGCTTTCTAATCGCGGTGCCTTTGCTTTCACTGGCATCGAGCAGTTCACCTGCAAGACGCAAACCCATATTCTTTTCATTTCTATGCTTGGAGGCATCGACGAGCCAGCGCATGGCGAGTGTGGCGCTGCGTTCCTGCCTGACTTCCACTGGAATCTGATAAGTTGCACCGCCAACACGCCTGGATTTTACCTCAACTAGGGGGCGGACATTTTCCAGTGCCTTGGAAAAGATCACCAATGCGTCCCCCTTACCTTTACTGCTGATTTCATCAAGGGCTCCATACACAATCTTTTCCGCTACTGATTTTTTACCGCTGCGCATTACCATATTTATAAATTTTGCCAACACCTGATTCCCGTATTTAGGGTCAGGCAGGATTTCCTTTTTTTCGGCAACTCTTCTTCTGGACATGGCGAATTTCGCTTAATAGATATATAGGTGTTCAGGACTTTGGCCGTTTTGCGCCATATTTCGATCTGCCCTGTCGTCTTTCACTCACGCCAGAGGTATCCAGCGTTCCACGTACAGTGTGGTAACGCACTCCCGGCAAATCTTTCACTCGACCACCACGTATGAGAATGACAGAATGTTCCTGCAGATTATGGCCTTCTCCGCCGATGTAGGTTGTTACTTCCTGACCATTCGTCAGGCGGACACGCGCGACCTTGCGCAAGGCCGAATTTGGCTTTTTGGGGGTGGTAGTATAGACACGTGTACATACACCGCGCTTTTGTGGGCAACTCTCAAGCGCTGGCACAGTACTTTTGCTGCGTTGACTTCTGCGCGGTTTTCTGACTAATTGATTAATCGTTGTCATTTAATTAAGCATTCCTAAAACAAACACCCGGTTTTAATACGTCCATAAATACGTTGCACCAACATATCCAGGGTTTAATCTGCAGATACACGGCGCCAAATTTTTATGGGTTGCCAGAGTGATATAAGGCCCGGATGAAAGACCGGCATATAAGAATCCGGTATTGTCCGGGCCACAAATAAATTGACAGGCTGGAGCTATACCCCAGCCTGCCAAAGAGGCGGAATTTTATGTCCTTAACTGCGAATCTGTCAAGGCAAACTGGTGTTTATTATGAATTTTACGTAGCCGAAGTCCTTTCCGCAGCTTCCGGTGCCGTCCTGGTTAATTCAACACTACTCTCTATTGACGCAACTTCCTTATCGGTAATCGTGGATTCCGTTTCTTTTAGTAACTGACGCTTGCGGGCGTTATGGTAGGCAAGCCCTGTACCGGCCGGGATCAATCGGCCCACAATAACATTTTCCTTCAAACCACGCAGGTCATCCCGCTTACCATTGACACTGGCTTCGGTCAAGACACGTGTGGTCTCCTGGAAAGACGCCGCAGATATAAAAGATTCTGTTGACAACGATGCCTTGGTAATACCCAGCAATACTGGATCCCACCTTGCGGGCACCTTGCCTTCGGATTTAACACGTTCGTTCTCATCCAGAACCCGGGCACGTTCCACTTGTTCTCCTTTGAGAAAACGGGTATCACCCGGATTTGTGATTTCGGCCTTGCGCAGCATCTGTCGTACAATTATTTCTATATGTTTATCGTTAATCTTTACACCTTGTAAACGATACACTTCCTGGATCTCATTAATAATATAATTTGCAAGGGCGTGTACACCCATCAAACGCAGTATATCGTGAGGTGCCGGTGGGCCATCTGCGATACTTTCCCCCTTCTCGACATGCTCACCTTCAAATACGGTAACGTGTCGCCATTTGGGAATAAGTTCCTCATATCGTTCACCATTGGAATCAGTAATGATTAATCGTTGCTTGCCTTTGGTGTCCTTGCCAAAGCTGACAGTACCCGTAACCTCTGCAAGGATGGCCGGTTCCTTGGGTTTACGCGCCTCAAACAGATCGGCAACCCTCGGTAAACCGCCAGTGATATCACGTGTCTTCAGTGATTCCTGTGGCAGGCGTGCAATGACATCACCCACATTAACCTCAGCCCCATCATTGACATTGATCACGGCCTTTGGAGGGAGCAGATAATGGGCGGGAATATTGGTGCCCGGTATCATCAACTCCCTGCCTTTTGCATCTGTCAGCTTAACCATGGGTCGCATATCCTTGGCTGAGGAACTGCGCATTTTTGGATCAGCAATTACAAGATTAATCAAACCTGTAATCTCATCGACTTGGCGATCAACAGTAACTCCTTCCACGATGTCAGAAAACTGTATCTGTCCAGCAACTTCGGTAATGACCGGATGCGTATGTGGATCCCAGTCAGAGACGGCCTGGCCTGGTTGTACTTCCGCACCATCTGCAACTGTTAATACCGCACCATACGGGATCTTGTAGCGTTCACGTTCACGCCCAACTTCATCCTGTATGGTGACTTCGCCGGAACGGGAGACTACGACCTGATTACCGCTTTCCTGCTGCAACAATTTCACATTATGCAGTTTCAGGGTGCCGCCGTTCTTGACTTCGATATTACTGACAGCGGCGGCACGAGATGCTGCCCCACCAATGTGGAATGTTCGCATGGTAAGCTGCGTACCCGGTTCACCAATGGATTGCGCTGCTACAACTCCTACTGCCTCGCCAATATTGACCAGATGTCCCCGGCCAAGATCACGCCCATAGCATGCACCACAGATTCCATAACGTGTCTCACAGGTAATTGCAGAACGCACCATAACCTGGTCAATACCTGCTTCATCCAGCATATTCACCCAGTATTCATCGAGTAACGTCCCGGCCGGAATAACAACCTCATCAGTTCCTGATCTGACAGCATCCGCAGCAAGGGCTCTACCGAGTACACGATCCCGCAGCGGTTCAACCACATCCCCGCCTTCAATCAGCGGCATCATGGCAAAACCTTCGCTCGTCCCGCAATCTTCCTCTGTAACCACCAGGTCCTGTGCAACATCCACTAAACGCCGGGTGAGATAACCGGAGTTTGCGGTCTTCAATGCTGTATCAGCCAGACCTTTGCGTGCACCATGGGTTGAAATAAAGTATTGCAGGACATCCAGGCCTTCACGGAAATTCGCAGTGATGGGGGTTTCAATAATTGAACCATCCGGTTTCGCCATTAATCCACGCATGCCGGCAAGCTGGCGTATCTGGGCAGCGGAACCACGTGCACCGGAATCCGCCATCATGAAGATGGAATTAAACGAAGACTGTTTGATTTCATTGCCTTCCCTATCAAGCACTACTTCCATCCCAAGTTTATCCATCATGGCCTTGGCGACTTGATCATTGGTGTGTGACCAGATATCCACCACTTTGT
>JACQHV010000132.1 GCA_016198885.1 Gammaproteobacteria bacterium | reverse complement strand
GATAAAAGCAGAACCACCAGTGCCGTCAGCAAGTTGTTTACAAGATTCTTTTTTAGATGCACAGGACAGTATTTATAGCATTATTTACATCTAGTTTAGACTAACATGCGAATGATAAGAACATGGTCAGATGGATGTTTGCCTGCGCGGTCATGACGGTATGAATAATCATGTTCTCTGTCATTCCCGCACAGAAAGGAATCTGTTCGGTTTGTACATGTTGAATGATTACTGTAATTAGTCATTCCCGCGCAGGCGGGAATCCAGTAATAATGTGATTGATAATTCCCGCAGGGACTTGATTATGGAAAAACAACCAGCGGTTTACATTATGGCCAGCAAGCGCAACGGCACTCTTTATACCGGCGTGACCGGTGATTTGGTCAAGCGTGTTTGGGAACATAAAAACAATCTGGTTGAAGGATTTACAAAGAAGTATAACGTTCACACTCTGGTGTACTTTGAACAACATATAGACATATTGGCTGCCATTACCAGAGAAAAACAACTGAAAAAATGGGACCGGGTTTGGAAGATTAGATTAATTGAAGAGCAAAATCCTGAATGGAAGGATTTATGGCATCAAATTATTCAGTAAACCTCTCTTTAAAGCACTCCGCAAAGGAAGATATCCAGCGATCATTTGAAACCACTGGATTCCCGCCTGCGCGGGAATGACGGCCTGATAACCAGTTGCATCGAACCTACTAGAACTGGATTCCCGTCGGCGCGGGAACGACGAATGTCTACTTATGCAGAGTAGTTCTTTAACATTTCACGGTTGAGGACGATTGTGGAAATTACCGTTACAATAACCACTTATGTCGGGGAATACTTTCGGAACATTATTCACGGTGACCACCTGTGGCGAGAGCCATGGGGAGGCGTATGCGTGCATTGTGGATGGTTGTCCACCGGGACTCAAATTATGTGAGGCCGATTTACAGAAGGATCTGGATCGCCGCCGGCCGGGCAAGTCACGGCACGTGACACAGCGACAGGAATCTGACACAGTCAAAATATTGTCCGGTATATTTGAAGGTGTCACCACAGGCACTCCGATTGGCCTTTTGATTGAAAACGAGGATCCGAAATCAAAAGATTATTTCAAGATAAAGGATCTGTTCCGTCCCGGACATGCTGATTACACCTATCAGCAGAAATATGGACTGCGTGATTACCGTGGCGGCGGTCGCGCCTCCGCGCGTGAAACCTGTATGCGGGTTGCAGCAGGCGGCATCGCCAAAAAATATCTAAATGAAAAATATAGCATCGTTATTCGCGGTTATCTGGCACAACTCGGCCCGATTGTGATTGATCTCATGGATTGGAATGAAGTTGATAACAATCCATTTTTCTGTCCTGATGTATCCAGGGTGCAGGAACTCGAAGATTACATGGATACCCTGCGCAAGGAAGGGGATTCCATCGGCGCGCGTATCAATGTCGTTGCAGAACATGTGCCGGTAGGTTTCGGTGAGCCGGTGTTTGATCGACTGGATGCTGATATTGCCAAGGCCATGATGAGCATCAATGCCGTCAAGGGTGTGGAAATCGGGGCTGGTTTCAACTCTATTATCCAGAAAGGAACACAACATCGTGATGAAATGACCCCGCAGGGTTTCCTCAGCAATAATGCAGGCGGGATACTTGGCGGGATCTCATCCGGACAGGATATTCTTGTCAGCATGGCGTTAAAACCGACCTCAAGTATTCGTCTTCCCGGAAAAACAATTAACATAAAAGGGGAGGCGGATGAAGTTGTCACTACAGGCCGTCACGATCCCTGTGTCGGTATCCGCGCAACTCCCATTGCCGAGGCCATGCTCGCGCTGGTATTAATGGACCACGCGCTGCGTCATCGGGCGCAATGTGGTGATGTTCGATCGGAAACCCCGGTTGTACCTTCCTCCGTAAATAAGTAAGACGTATCCCGAATCTCGTGAAGCGTATCTCGTGTATCAATTGTTGTCGCTTCACGCTTCACGAATGACGCTTCACGGCCACCCGCAGGGTGTTCCATACTGGCGTCTGTCCGGTTTTTATTTTCTGTTTTTTGTCACTGTCGGCGTATTTCTGCCGTATTGGCCGCTATACCTTCAATCCATTGGCCTGGACGCAAAGGCCATTGGAATTCTCTCGGCCATCGTGGTGATTACCAAGATTTTTGTCACCTATTTCTGGGGCTGGGTGGTGGATCACACCGGACGGCGTATGCAGATCATTCAACTGGCTTCACTGTTATCCGCAATCACATTCAGCGGGACACTTTTCATCCAGGATTTTTGGGGCCTGTTGATCATACTGTTGTTATTTTCCATTTTCTGGAGCGCATCTCTGCCCCAGATTGAAGCCGCCACCCTGACACACCTCGGTGAATCAACGCATGCTTACACCATAATCCGTGTATGGGGATCCATTGGATTCATTTTCGCCGTGTGGTTTGTGGGTATTGCTTTTGAATATATTGATATAGGCAATGTGCCAATTGTCCTGCTGGGTTCAATGGCCATCGTATGGATAATGAGTCTTGCGATCCCGGAACTCTCCGTTGAGCATCATGCCCATGATACAAACTCCCTGAAGGAAATTTTATTCAAGCCAGACGTACTTGCATTACTGATGGTATGTTTTCTCATGCTGGCAAGTCATGGGCCCTATTACACTTTTTATTCCATTTATCTCGAAGACAACGGGTATTCGAGCACATTTATCGGCGGAATGTGGGCTTTGGGAGTCATTGCTGAGGTTTTTCTGTTCATATTCATGCGCCGGTTGATCCAGGTCTGTGGTCTAAGGCTACTGTTATTGTTCAGTTTGTTATTGGCGATGTTACGCTGGCTGCTCATCGGTTTCTTTGTTGAGAATCTTTTGCTTTTAATCATCGCACAGCTTTTTCATGCGGCGACATTTGGCGTCTATCATGCTGTTGCAATCCAGTATATACATAAATACTTCAGGGGCCGTTTACAGGGACGCGGCCAGGCGCTTTATAGCAGCGCAAGCTTTGGCGCCGGCATGGCGGCAGGCAGTCTCGTCACTGGTTATGCGTGGGACAGGGCGGGCGCTCTGATTTGTTTTGAAGGCGCTGCAGCAACCGCACTGGTTTCATTTTTTATCGCCTGGTTCTGGATTAAAGATTGATTTTCGTTTTCGGTGGCAATGGCGGGTAATAATCAACTGCTATAATTTATTGTGATAAAAATAAAATACGCGAATGACATAGGGGGCAGATTATGACTACTTATGCACATAAACTCGAACTCTTTGATCTTGATCCCGAAGTCCCTGTTTATACGCACTCACGCGCTGAAGTAGAGATGATTACACTTGATGATCCTGCAATCAGGGTGATGACAGATCTCAAGCGTATCAGGGCGATAACGATTAACCCCGAAAATACAATTGAATTTGCCCAGCAACTTATGAAACATGCTGGTGTCAGGTTGCTGGTGGTGATCGATCATACGGATAAACTGGCAGGCCTGATTACTGCGCGCGATATCATGAGTGAAAAACCCCTTAGTATCGTGACCAGGGAAAAGATCAGGCGACAGGATGTCCAGGTTGCGCAAATCATGACTCCCCGATCGGAACTCGAACCCTTCAACATACGCGATGTTGAACACGCCAGTGTGAAAGATGTGATCAGGAAACTGCGCGAATTCGGACGGCAGCATGCCATTGTGGTTGAAGAACGTGAAGGTGGAAAAGCTTATTTTGTCAGGGGGATATTTTCCATTACACAGATTGGCCGCCAACTTGGCATGGAAATCCCCTCTGACGGGCATGTGCAGAGTTTTGCCGAATTTGAGCAACTGATCGCCTAGAAAATGTAAATCGGTTGTGATTGTCGATCTGCAAGTCCGGAATTTTCCCCTCACGGCGTATCATATCGGTAATAATTCATAGAGATACGCCAGCGCTAGCGCGAAATAGGCGATAAAACATACCCAAAGAAAAAATGCCACACTTCGTGCCGGCTTCGCCCAGACCGGGAGATACGCAGGCAGAAGACGGTGATTCAGGAAATACAACGCTGGCGGGAAGATTACGGTGCCGATGAAGCCGATGACAGCGCTGGTGATGATAAGTGGCCCCGGTGCATCCACCAGCATTGTAAGACATGTGATGAGGGTGAAGAGGATCAGAAATATGTAATACCAGTGACGCATCTCGATACGCCGGCTGGCCGGGAAAAGAATATGAATTATATCGGCCTGGATGCGGCTCACGGCGTCCACTGTTGCTAACCAGGTATCTGCCAGGAACGCCGCAGCAACCAGCAGGAACATAATCCTTCCAAACTCGCCCCAACTTACTTCGAAAAAACGGCTTTGCACGACAGCGAGTTCGTAATCCTGCGGCAGCAATCCTTTCGGAAATAAAAGTGCATAGGCGAGGAGGCACGCCATTAATGTTGTGATGAGGTTGCCGAGTATACCTACCAGCGATTCGGTGTGGAGATAATTCAACCAGGACTTCCATCGCCCGGCATCGGCCTCCGTATTGCCGGGAATCTGGCCTGTGCTTGTTACTGTTTCAGCTTTGCCGGTCACGCCAGTGATCCGGCCGTTGTGCGCTGCCATGCCGGCGCCCTTGTCACGCAACCAGTATGAATAAAAAAGTATCCAGAACCCGCCGAGACCGGCGAAGGTAATTGCAGTAAGTAACTTGCCGGCGTCCTGTTCATCCCATGGTCTCGGCATTGGCCCCGTGGGACCTGAAAGTCCCCGTAGGAATTCCGGCACGACATTCAATACTTCAGTCTGCAAACATGCCCATAACATTCCGGTGACCGTAATTACCGCGACAAATTTCATCACATTTTCGATGACGGTATACACTACCCGGCTGAAAATGATCGCTGTAAAAAACACTGCGATGGAGGCATAACCCCAGAATAATGTCTGGCCGCGTTGTGAGAGTCCGGGTGGAAAATCGGTGAGTGCCGCAAGCGCGGTTCCTCCTGCTGATGCAAAGGCGCCAAACCAGAGGAACGAGAGTGTCATCAGGATCCAGAGAAAGATTCCCAATGTCCGGCTTAACCGGAAAAATCCGTGGAAGATACTTTCACCAGTCAGAAGTGTATAACGGCCGATCTCCAGAGTGAGCGGGTATTGCAGCAGGCAGGCCGGAATCAGCAGGAACAGAAAAGTAAATCCGTATTTGGCGATGAGATAAGGCCACCAGATTAGTTCACCACTGCCCTGCGCGAGCGCCATCCATACCACGCCTGGTCCAAGCGCAATCCACCAGCCGGGAAATGCCGGCAGAGTCCGGTGCGGAAGCGAGCCGAGCATAGGCGTGTTTGACGATTTTGAGGAGAATTCATCCATGCGGTCTATGATACCGAAACTGTGAACGCTACGTATGTCACGTTGCGCCGATCGGCGTGCCCGTTCGAGGCGGTATGGCTGGGGTTAATTCAGCGCGTGGGGGCTTTGCAGAATATCGAGCGGAGTTTTTTGAGCTTTGTATCAAACTCCTTCCAGAGATGTTTCTTTTCACCGTTCCAGCCGCGAGCGGACAGTTCCTGTTCAACAACCCCATGCACCTTGGCTACCAGTATCAATGGGTATGTTTCAAAGGTTTGTGGATGTAATGTCCCATGCGCCTCTTCCAGGGTGCAGTTTGCAAGCGTACAGACAGTCTCCAGAGTCAGGCCGTATTGCTGCATCAAATCTCTAACAGCAGGGGTGTTGGATGATTGCGGCGGGGTTTTATTGATATACACTGAGATTTCTATCCTTTGGACAGGTTTTTCTCCTCCACTATAGGTTAGAAACGCTTACCTTATATGTCAAGTAATTCTAACCTTCCCGCGCACTGTACCAGTTTCTTAAACTGCGTGGATGAGCATCAATGCACGAGTCCGGCAAGCAAGGAAAGCCGCCGGAATTTCCCAGTCCAGACTCGCTAAGTTTCTTGGTGTCACCCGCAGCGCATGCAGCCAGTGGGAATCGACACAAGGCACAGCGCCGCGCCGCGAACGTCTGGAACAACTCGCGAGTTTGCTAGGCGTGAGCTATGAATGGCTGGCTACCGGGAAGAAATCAAAAGAGGAAAGAGGGGTTTTCGCAGTTAAAGAAGGGGCTGTGCCTTCATATCGAACGGCAATGACAACCGATCAGGAAGAACTGTTGAAATTATATAATGTGCTTTCCATAAAAAAGCGCATTGCTTTGCTGGAATTTTTACGGTCTTTGTAAGATGTCAGGCCAACCCGCTCTCCCGCTTCGTGCCTGGCCTGAACATTGCGAGATTGATTGTTGGTTGTAAACCGTCAGTAGACTGTTGTCCCCAATTCAACCCGTATAACACTCAGCTACCGCCAACGTGTTGCCGGATCGCATCGTCTGGAATTTTTTCCAGAAGGCATTATCGATTGCGCGCAGCGATGCGGATGCCTGTTCGCGCCGATAGCGGGTCATGTGTTTCGGACCACCGTTATACAGCGCGTAAGTGGCGCGCGGGAGATTATCGATACCACCGGTCTGGTTTTGCTCACCCTTGGCAAGGGCGTAATCGACGAGGTAATGATGCAGGATCTCGCTGCCTGCCTCAGCGTTATAGCCGACATCGTGCTGCAAGCCATTCACATCATAGAACCCGCGCCAAATGTGCTGGTTGACCTGCATAATGCCGACCGCACCGGCATGGGAGCGAATCGGTTTAACCTCGCCCTTCACTTTTATATACTGCCGCCAGCAGCTTTCCTGCCAGGCTGTGGCGAGCACCAGCGAGTGGTAGAGATCAGCAAATTGAGCGTCCAGTTTTTTTTCCTGTAACGTGTCCTGCGCAACATAATCGAGCATTTGCCGCACTAATGGCAGGTATTCATCCAGGACCTTGAGCGTTGGCACCCAGTCTTTCAGGCGGTCGACCAGCGTACGATAAGTGCTTTCACGCACGATCAACACCGGCATCAACGACATGACCATTGCGGCATACATTCCGCCTGTGAATTGCATTGATCTTGCCGGTGGCAATGATAGATGCACAGGCTGATCCGCATCAGGTGGTTCGGCAGGAGCCGGATCGGTCTCCGGCGGCGGCAGCGGCGGGCCGAAGCCGAACAGCGCGCGCAATTCCGGATCGACAACGGTGTCGTAGTGCAATGGATCATGTGGATAAGCGGGCGCGATCATGCGTGCCATGTGGCGCAGGGCATCCGCAGTGAGCGCGAAACCGGTCTCTTCTTCAACCGTTTGAATCGCCATGAGGGCATCAGCCGCGGTGATAAAACTCAGATAGTTCAGCGCCGAGGTGGTCGGCAGCGTTTCACTAACGTGCCGCAACTCAGGCGCCAGCCGTTCCCATGTTTTGACGAACAATCCCGGTACCGGGTCCGGCGCATCCGGAACGGACGGAACGAGCACTTCTAGCAGATCCTGACGCGCATCCAGCAGGACCGCGAGCAATGCAGAACGCAGATCATGAATATCTGTATCTGTGCCAGCGTGTTTAATTACCAATGTAAGGAACGCGTCCCAGTGCTGCCATGCCTCTTCCCAACGAACGAGTTCATCTTCGGTTAATACGAGCTCGGATTCGACAACCGCTACGTTCACGGTGTATTCAGGCACATCGATACGGATGCCGAGTTCAATGCGGCCATCAACAGCATCAACGCTGCCGATCGAAACGGAATCCAATACCTGTCTGATCCCGTCGGGATTGAGTGGAAATAACAGTTCCAGGAATTCCTTGAGTTCAGTCAGCACCGGGTTCAGGTCCAGTTGCAGGCGATTGAAGCGCGGATGTACATATTGTTTGATCCAGTTCCACAATGTGCCGAGCACGCCATGTGATTTACCATCTTCCGTATAGATTTTTGAATCTATCACACGGAACTCTACAACGCCGGACGATGAACTCAGCAATGGTTCCTGGAATATTTCGATGAATCCATTCCAGTTGATGATCGATATACAAGTGTCGCGCAAGGCAGTGCCGATGTGCGCCTGTGCCACACTTTTCGTGTGCACCTGACCGTTCTCGATGTCAAGCTCGGGCGCGGACAGTGTGAATACGTTGCAGTTCTTGCCGTCGTCCCACACACGTGCCTCGCCATCGGCATCGGTGTAGATTTGCTCTGCAAGCATGCGTTGCAGGAAACCCTGTTCCAGCCGGAGCGGCACTTCAAGCACTATTGCATGACCTGGCAACGGGAACAGCCAAAGCGCGCCAAGAAGAAAACACTTCAATCTGAAATAAATTCTGGCCTGCATTTATAGCATCACTGTTAATGGCTTATGGTCATGTCAACGCAATATCAACCTTTCGGCACTTCATATTGTAAAAAGACTGGGGCCAGGTGAAAAAAGTTTTCATCTGGCTCGACTTGATGAGGTTCTGATAACGCCCCTAATCGTCCGAATCAGCAGTCGATAATTTTACTGCGCCATACTGAAGTGCAAGTGCCGCCAGCGAAAGCATGAAAATGGCGCCGGCGACAGAAAGAATGCCTTCACTCGACATCTCCTTGACTTCAATGGTAAGTAAACGGGTCAGGGCAGTGATCGCAACGTACACCAGAAAACGCACCGGCAGGCGGTGTGTCTTGAAATAAATGCCCACCATCGCGCCAAGTTCGAGATAGATGAAAAGCAACAGTATATCGATAAGATGCGCGTAACCCTGTTGCATAATCTCCAGGTAAGTATATACAGCTGACCAGACTATCGAACCACCGATAACAAACAACGCCAGCAGGTGAAAACTGGTGACCAGAATATTGCCGAATGCTTCGACTTTCCGTAGTAATGAATTTTCAATCATAAACAGTCCTCCCGCAGATTCTTGATGCAACTAAAAATTTAATTTAGGGGCCGGATACGGATAATTAATGATTCTCTATGTAACTCCGCTTATGTGTGATCTTATTACGCAGAAATGCGCCGGTTAAGCACGAGAAATCCGATTGCCCCCGCCAGTAGTGAAGTGAGCAGTATGGTGATCTTGGAACTTGCAATAATTTCGGGATTATCAAAGGCCAGCAGGGTGATGAATATCGACATGGTAAATCCGATACCTCCAAGAAAACCTGCGCCTATCATGTGTCTAAAGGTTAATTCTTCTGGCAGTTGAGATACTCCCGCCTTGATTGCCGCCACACTGAACAGGACTATGCCCAACGGTTTCCCCAGCAACAACCCGGCACAAATACCCAAACTGTTGGCTGTCATCAGACCTTCAAACCAGTTGTTTTCCAGCACGACGGCCGTATTGGCAAGTGCAAAGGCCGGTAGAATGAGAAAGGCAACCGGTTTTTGCAGGAAATGTTCCAGGCGCCAGGAAGGCGATTCCTCATCGCCGCGGTCAAATGGTATGACAAAGGCCAACAGCACGCCTGCCAGTGTGGCATGGACTCCGGAATTAAGCATGCAATACCACATGACGGCGCCCAGTATGAGATACGGGAACAGTCTCGACACGTTCAGGCGATTCATGATCACCATCACGATAAAAATTCCGGAAGCCAGAAGCAGATAAACAAGGGACAAATCACTCGCGTAAAAAAGTGCGATAAGAATGATCGCACCCAGGTCATCGAGAATGGCCAGCGCCGTCAGAAAGATCTTCAGCGATACCGGGATACTGTCGCCCAACAATGCCAGCACCCCCAGCGCAAATGCAATATCCGTAGCCATCGGAATGCCAAATCCTGCTTGCGTTTCAGTCCCCAGATTGAGCAGTATATACAGGAGGGCGGGTGTCGCCATACCGCCGATGGCGGCGACAACAGGCAGCAATGCATTTTTCAGATCCGACAGTTCGCCGACATAAAGTTCTCTCTCAATCTCAAGTCCGACCAGCAGAAAGAATATCGCCATCAATGCATCATTTATCCAGTGATCAATACTGTATTTCAATCGAATAGTGGTTGTTTCAAAACCAATCTTGCTGTGCCAGAAATCCAGATAGCTTGTTCCGAGAGTGGAATTGGCGATCGCTATTGAAACAACAGCGCACAAAATAAGGATTAATCCAGCAACCTGTTCGCTTTCAGTAAACTCGAGAAAGAGTCTGGATAACCTGACCTGGGTAGATTTCATAACATGATATTAAAATAATTTCTGTGTAATTGTCTTATTACGCGTGTTTAAAAAGTGGCTTTAACATTTTACCAATCGTGCCCCGGAAGCGGTTGATTATTTTGTTTGCCCTCTCCTGAAACGAGGTCGTGAACCCACCAGTCTTTGCTGTCAGGTCCGCACATGAAAGTACAAAGACCGAAAAACCTGTGAAAAAAACCAGCCACCCAGGGAGATCAGCATAAAAAAAGGTTTTTTCAGAAATCTGATAGTAGTCTGGAAACGAACCACAACATGCGCGGCTCAGTGGAATACACATTACCTTGCCAGTGATAATCCCAGGAATGAATTGATAACTGTTGAACAGTCGTAATCAGAGAACAGGATTGCGCCAAATCGAAGTTATGGGGAATCTGATTTTCCTGTAATTCTGTTTCAGTGTTAAGCCGTATTAACAATAGTCTCTGCCGCCGGCGCTGACTGGCGTTCGAGTGAAGATATTACGTTGATCGCGGCCATGAAGACGGCGGCAAGATAGGGTGTGGATTGCACAAGCAACACGCTGATCCACAGTTGGCCCTGGGTATTTTGAAAATATTCGATGGAATTCACCCACCATGCTCCGCCCCACAGCATCATGAGCAGCACCAGTTCCTCCCAAACCATCGCAATAGCCGAGAACAACGGCCGTCCGCGTTCAAGCTTGGGTGTGCGCACAAAGGGGCGGCCCGATGTGGTGAATCCAGTAAGCACTGCCTTGCCTACAGTATGCATCAGCGCAAGCCCGGCAATGAGAGCACAAATTGAATCCGTGAATTTACATTTTACCTGCGCCGCATATAGCCAGAGTGAACGGACTATCTTGAAACAGAAGATACTGATAGTCGGGAATACGAGTGCTGCAATTGGCAGATCTTTCGGTGGAAAAGTACAGACCAGGTGCGCCGTCAGGCCCAGACTTGCGAACACGAAAATCAGCGCAAGTCCGTCGGACAACCAGGGCAACCAGCCGGCGACAAAATAATATTTTTGCGAGGGACTCAAACCCCTGCATGCAAAGGGTAAAAGCGCACGCAGATGCCGTTTCATGATCTGCACTGCGCCGTAGGCCCAGCGGAAGCGTTGTGTTTTATAGGCAGACAATGTGTCCGGCATCAGACCGTGGCCGAAGCTCTCTTTCACATATACCGAATCAAAACCTTCGCACAGTAGTCTCAAACCCAGTTCGGCATCCTCGGTGATGCACCATTCCGCCCAGTGACCAGTCCTGGTCAGCGCCAACTTTCTGATGAGCGTCATGGTCCCGTGCTGGATGATGGCGTTGAAGTCGTTGCGCTGGATCATACCGATGTGAAAAAAACCCGCGTACTCCCAGTAACACATTCGCTTGAACAGATTTTCCTCGCTATCGCGATAATCCTGTGGCGCCTGCACGAATCCCACCTGTGGGTCCTTGAAGTAGGGAGTAAGACTATTCAGCCATTGCGGGCTTACGATGTAGTCACTGTCGATTACGGCGATGATTTCCGCGTCCGGACTGGTTTGACGGAAACCAAAATTAAGCGCGCCGGCCTTGAATCCGGGCCAGTATTCCAGATGGAAAAAGCGGAATTGCGACCCGAGATTGTGACAAAGGTTCTGAACTGGCCGCCAGACCGCGGGATCCCCTGTATTGTTGTCAATGACAATGACCTCGTAATGCGGGTAATCGAGCCGCGCGAGGGCTTCCAATGTCTGTTGCACCATTTCCGGCGGCTCGTTGTGGATGGGAACATGCACCGAGACCTTGGGATACGGGTAGTCCGGACGGAACGGGAGTGGACGGAACTCGCGCGCCGGATTGCGGCGCCAGAGCACCTCCGCCACCTCCACTGCTTCAGCGAGTAAGACCAGCAGCGCCAACGTTTGCATGAGCACAAGCGCGATCCAGAGTGATGCCGACAGGGGGGTCTGATACTGGCTTGCACCGATGGATGCGCTCCAGGCAATGCCGGATGCGGCAAAATTGGTGACCAGTGCGAACAGCACCTTGCCCTGCATGCCGACACGTTGGCGCCTGAGCGCGAAATACAGTGCCGGTAACAACGCCAGCAGAACGGCAATTCCCGCCCACTGCTTCCACGCAGGCCGTTGCTGGACCGCGCCGCTCATTGGAAATTTCGGTTCGCGATCAACGTTATAAATACCCCAGTAAGGACCGGCCGGGCCTTCGATGTTGATCTTCCAGGGCTGATCGAAGGCCTCGACGATGTAGTAAACAATATCGCGTGATTCGATGTCATTCAGGAATGTGCGTAGAAATCTGGCCTGGTTGACCAGCGATGGCACGGCCCGGTCAATGACTGGTCCGGCGCTGGGCCATCCCACCTCTGTGAAGATGATCGGTTTTTCCGGGTAGGCGCGGCGTAACTTATCATATGTATTGAAGACATAATCCACGGCCTGATCAACGGCTATGCCCTCCCAGTAGGGCAAGGCGTGTATACCGATAAAGTCAACCGTCCTGGCAAGTTCCGGATATTTGAGCCAGATCCACCAGGGTTCGGCGGTACCCACCCGCCGGCCAACCTGTTTCTGTACTTCACGAATGTAACTGATTAACTGTTCGACCGGTATGTCATTACGGAGCAGGACTTCATTACCCACCAGGAGCCGGACTACGTTGCGCTGAATACGGCCGATTTGGATCAGATTATTCAACTCTCGTTCATTGCTGGCCGCATCAGGCCCTATCCACGCCCCCGCCGACACATTCAGTCCATGCCTTGCAGCAAGTTCCGGCACCAGCTCGAGACCGTCGTACATTCCGTAGGTGCGGATCGCAGTGACCTTGCCGGAAAGAAACTTGAGATCGGAGTCAATTTCCGCAGGTGTCGGCAGACGGCCCAGCAGCGGGTTATCATCCCGGCGCATGGGGCTGAAAGACAGGCCGGTAATCTTGCCGCTCCACCCCGCAGCAGGTTCCTGCGGGCGGTTGAGCCATGCCCATACTGACAGGTTGGCAGCGACGACTAGCAACAGGCCGAAGAGCGACATAAGCGGGGTTTTCATGGTTGGGCGGAAACTCTTTTTAATACCGGATAATTGTTGCACTACAACATTAACATTCTGTCAGGTGTATTGCAAAGTGGGTGCCAAAATATTCAAATCAGATTCAATCAGTGTGCGTGAAGCGAACTGGCACCTTTGACCGGAAAACCAGTCAGGAGTTTTTTGAGGGGAAAATTGTCCGCAGATGGCGGTAGAACAAAGTACATATTCGAACTCTGCGAATTCAATCGCAAAGCGCAAACCATCGATCCCGTTCAGGATTAGTACATAATCTCATACTCGAACTTGCCGAATAGCAATTATTTGGTTGGGGTTTTTAATTTATTTCTGAATTAAATGCCCTTGCGCCGCACTTTTTGTGCGCACCTGAGGTTCCCGATGCCAATCTGTGGTGCAGACATTGGGTGCGGCCCCTTAAGAAGATCGATAGGTAAGACTCGACTGATTTTTTGTCAAGCCGATGTCCCGCCCACGGTGAGATTATCAATTCGTGCTGATCGGGTCCGGAGTGATTTAGTCGCTCATGCGCATCCTGCGCCTGCGACATTTGAACATCCATGTACTTCATTTTGAGCAGTTGTCCAGCAGAAGAAACTGATTGTGATGGAAGATACTATCATCACCTATGCTTATGATACCGCCGGTAACCGCATGCGCCAGTCCGCTGCGATACCCTGCTGTGTCATAGCCGATCGTAGTGGAGGGATTGAAGTTGTTGAGATGTGTGCGTTCCATCTGAATTGAAACGCACGCGTTTTGCTGTGTGTCGTTTCGAGTGAGTGGTTATGCAGCAGCGGTTTCAACTTTGCCGGGCAGCCTACTGAGGATGAGTTTTTTCAATTCGACCTTATTACTTGCATTGTCGATATCGATCCCGACGAGTTTGCCATCAACATCGTAATCCAGGACGATTCCTTCAGAAATTTCTTTACTTTCTGAGCTGGGCTGCTCCGATAAATCGATATAGAGTGAATCTGTCTCGGGATGATAGTTAAGCTTCATGGCTTGAATCCTCGGTCCGGAAAGGCATTGTGTATCGTTAGTTTATCCTCAAAGGGTGATCACTCTCAAGTAGCG
>JACQHV010000131.1 GCA_016198885.1 Gammaproteobacteria bacterium | reverse complement strand
CCTGCGCCCGCGACATACCGTACTTCCATGTACATAAAAAAACCCCGGTTTGACCAGATGCCTGACCGGGGTTTTTCTGTTCCCTGGAAGGCATCGGTTTTTTCACCAGCCTTCCGGATACGTTTCAGAAGGCTTACCGCATGTTTTTTACGCCTGTATACAGTGAATTCATTTCAATATTCATGGGCATAAACGCACCGGAGATCCGCGTCCAATTGTCTGTTGGACAGATACAATGAATCAGCCAGCAATGATATGGCTGTTGACATCTGTATTGTGCGTAATGCTGTTTCATCTCAATTCGTTTAATCAAATAGGCCCGTTTTCAAACGGGGGCGCAAATATACTCCAAAAAAACACATTTGCAAGCAGTAGTTGCAGAATTTCAGTCCCACCGGTTGTTAATCAAGGCGATTCAGACCGGACTTGGGGGTATGGCGGTCAGTTTTGAGGAGATCGATTGATCATCATGACGTGTGCCCGGATGCCTGGCCGATTTTTTTCACCAGATCAAGGCCGATCACGCTCTGAATTTTGGTCCATAAGACCGGATTGCGTTCGTGTACGCGGGTCAGATGTTCCATCGGCCAGGCCATGTATATGATTTCGCCCCTGGCAATGACGTCAGCAGTAGTCGGTCCACCGGTAAGAAGACTCATCTCCGCAGCGAAAGCGCCGGTTTGAATCCTTGCTATTTCTTTTCCATCCTGGCTGACTGAGGCTGTACCGCTGAGCAGAAAATAAAGTGCGACCGGACGGCTGCCCTTCGTTACCAGCGTTATGTCATTTGCAGTTTTTTTCTCGGCCCACGACCAGAACCGCAAAAATTCGGATGGCGTCAGCGCCGCAAAATGTTTTTCGTATATTGGCACCAGCTCAACCGGTAACTCAACGGCATGCCGTTCTTTCAGTATACGGATCACCCAAATGAAGTTGATGATCACGAATATCCAGTTCCAGAAGGAAATACTGATAAGATGATTAATGTAGGCATAGTGGGCGAGACTACCCTGAGCGAAGATCAGTATTCCACGCAGCCAGAGGATGTCCCGTGCCAGGAGGGCACACAACATCAGGGAATAACCGACATGAACAAGATATGTCGTCACGGTATTCCTCCCCAGTGACTGTTTAATACCGGATCATACCTCTCGGGGAGTATTGAAAGAAGGTATCAGGTATGAAAACAGAAAATTCGTGTCCTGGTGTATGAACAGGATATTAATACCGGGATGATCTATAACCTGTAATTATGGCTGTTGGCCTGAAGCCACTGTAAATGGATGGAAGACCAGCCAAGGTTGGTCTATATTTTTCGTTGTTGCATGCGGGGAGGGCATAGAAAAATTCAGGATAATTTCATTATGAAAGAGCTAACACCGCCACAGGTTATCTTGTTTGACTGGCACGCCACGCTGGTAGATACCCTTGAAGCCATGTATCACGCAGTTGATGATGTCCTGTTAAAGTTTAATGAACTTGGCCTGCTTGAACGGATGACAAAGCCCGGAGCAAGCAAGACGATTGAAGATGCAAAATTGGTTGAGTATGTGCGCAATTATCAGAGGCTGCATCCGAAAATAAAAGCCGATCAAAAAATATCCAGAACGGATATTTTCGAGCTGCTCTTCGACGCCGATGAAGAAGCGAAAGCAATTGCTCATGAAGCATTTAACAAGTGTTATAGAAACCACTTCGGAGAAATTCATCCATTCGAGGAAGGTATCGAAGAAATGTTGATATGCCTCCGGAAGCTGGGAATAAAACTTGGTGTGTTGACGAACCGGGATCGGGAGTTTCTGGAACATGAAATTAACGTCATTCACGTTAACGGCTGGGCACACCTGTTCGATACGATGGTCTGTGGTGACGATGTTGTAAAACGAAAACCTGCGCCCGACCCGGTTCTGAAAGCACTGAGAAACCTTAATGTGAATCCCGGCCCGGATTGTTGGTATGTAGGCGACAGCACGACTGATACTGCTGCTGCAAAAGAGGCTGGTGTTACAAGCATATTTTACAATGGTGCACACTGGGATGAGGTATGGCTGAACAAGATCTTTCCTGCGACAGAAAAGCATCCATACAAACCAGATGCAGTTGTGAACAATTTCAGGGAATTTATGCATCTGGTGGAGAAATGTCTGGATCCGGAATTGATGACTTACCCATCAGTCTAGATCAATCATCCTATTTCACAGGGTTTATGTTACTACCCGGCAAGGACTGCACGTATCGTCTGAACGAGCAAGTGAAATAATTCATTGGGGATCCAATTTATACCGCCATTCACCGGATTGAATATTCTTTTGCGCAGGCTCTGAGTAAGTTCAAGTTGCACACCCTGTCCGCTACGGCCACGATTACAAATGTTATTCATACCCATACCCTGTCGTGTGGGACTGGGATCATGCTCTGCGGTAAATCCAGCGGTGTGGAGTACATCCAAAATCCGTTGTTCAAGAATTCTATCGAGGCCTCCGGTGTAAATCGCATCCTTCTTTCCCTTCGCCCCGTGAATAGCGATCACGGTCTTCACATTGCCTGCGACCCTCAGTGCCTGTGGCTCGTCAAAGCGATCGCTGGTGATATGTAGATGGTGATTGTTTTTATCCTTGACACCATCGAAAGAATAGAATGAGTGCTCTGCACAGGCGATAGCGTCGGCGATCTGCGAGGTACCTCGCTCGATCTTGCCTCCGTGAGGCGCAATAATGGCAAAATCTGACAAACCAGAGCGCAGGCGGATACGGTAATCGTGGCCTTCAATTTCACAACGGCGTAATTCATCAAAGCTGCTATATTTATCCATGCGTTCCTGACCGTTGATTGCCGGTAATATAAGGTAGTATCACATGAAACTTTCTAACAACCAGCTACGATCATTTATCACTTTGTCAAATTTTAATCCATTTTTAGTTACTATAATCTGTCTCATTACTATTCCAGGATGTGAACAAAGCGTAACAGATTATTTTCCCCTGGGTAATGGATTAAAATGGGAATATTCCATTCTGGAGTCAGTCAATAAGATTGAAAGTAATTCAAAATTGATTATTGCTAATCTTCAGGAAGTGAAAATAAATGATATTACCTATTACCCGAGAAAATCAGCCAGCGGACATATTTATTACTTTTTCAAAAGACCAGAAGGTATTTATTATTCAAAAGCTCCCGGATCAGATAATGCAGTTGTGTTAAGGCACCCATTGCAACGAGGAGTAAAATGGCGGTCCGGTTCTGATATCCACATACTTAAACGCCGTCATGAATCTTTTGCGGGAGGTGAATCATTTATCAGTCTTGAGGGAGATATTACACTTGACTATACCGTAAAGAGCGCGGGTGAAGCGGTTGAAGTGCTTGCAGGCAGGTTCTCAAATTGTGTGCGCATAGAATCATCTGGCACAGTACGTGTTGAGGCACGTACCCGAGGTATTGATCATATCATGATTGAACAAACTGAATGGTATGCGCCTGGTATCGGGCTTGTAAAAAGCATACGGAAAGAATTTACTATCCCGGATAAAATCACCGGTGAAATGATACAAGAACTGGTTTCAGTCAAGTCTGGTTAACAGGTAATATATATGAATATTGTGCTTCATAATTATTATATATACGCTGCGTAATTCCAGTTATGTCGAAAAAAATAAAAAATGGTACAAGAAAAACCATCAAGGAAAAACGTTGTGTCTACTATGATGGATACTGGATCCGGCATTACGATGTTCAAACCGACAGCCTCGCCACAAAAAAGCAGACCATCGATCAATTAACCAAGCGGGTCTTTCATCATCTGGAACCCGGCATCAATACACCGGGTAACCGCCTTGAAGAAATCAGGGCGATTTACCAAAACGAAACCAACCCGGCAAGAAAGCGCGTAAAAGGCGCCATGCTCGCAGGCGCTTTGTTGAACCGCGGTTCAGATATCCTGACCATGATTGTTGAACTTGAAGAAGCGGGAGTCAGTATCGAACCGGACAATGAATTGCTGCGCACATGCGGTGAGTGTTTTATGGAGGCGCTGGAACTCGGTAACAATATTAAATTGGCGACTGGTGGAGAAGGGATCGATGAGCTTTGGGGTGAACCATTCAAGGCATTTTCAATGCCAATGGACGCATTTTTTGAAAGTCGTTATATAAAAATTGCGCAGACAATGAATGAAATAGACCAGATTACGGAGATATTGATCAGGCTTGTAAATCCCATCCCCGGTTTCAAACAGGCAAAGTCCAGAATCATGGCGCTTGGCCACAGCGCAAAACTGGCATGTGAAACATTGCGTAGTGATCCGGACATGTTTGAAATTTGGCCGGAATTCGTTGCTGCAAAGGAAAGTCTGGAGGATTATGTTCCGGATGTGCCTGATAATCCTGCCCCGGAGGAAGAAGACAGGTACAACAAAGCGCTTGAACTTCTGCATGAGGGAGGCGTGTTTCTGGTTAATCTTGCCACGGTTCGGGTTCCCATACCCGAGAGCATGAATGAATTTCTCAAGAAATGTAGTAATTACAAATCCTGAAGGTGAAAGATAATTTGGTTTCATTACTAAAAATCAACCAACAGATTTCTATTCCTGACAACGAGATTGAGATTAACGCAATACGCGCGCAGGGAGCAGGCGGCCAGAATGTGAACAAGGTCT
>JACQHV010000128.1 GCA_016198885.1 Gammaproteobacteria bacterium | reverse complement strand
TGAAACCAGATGCCCCAGGCCTGTAATATGTTGAGCAGGATATCCTTATCATCAGGGATGGGCGACTGGCCGGTAAAAACAGGGAGAATGGCCGGTTTGCGTGCAGCGATCACCGAGCAAAGCTGCTCGTTAAGAAGATCAACAACTTCTTTAACATAATTCGCTGCAGCAGCATCAAGCTGATCTACCGCAGGAATGGGCTCTTCAGAAATTTCCGGAACTTGTAATTGATCAATCACACAACGCGATCACGCGGTTTTTCACCATTGAAGTATGCATTGACATTTTCAATTGCACGCATTCCCATTGCAACACGGGTTTCTGTAGACGCGCTGCCAAGATGTGGAAACAAAATAACATTGTTCATAGTGAGAAATTCTTCCTGCACTTTAGGCTCACCTTCATAAACGTCCAGGCCCGCGCCGGCAATGGTTCCCTTCTTCAGTGCATTAATCAGTGCCTTGGGATCAATGACGTCTCCACGTGCACTGTTGATCAAAAACGCCCCGGGTTTCATAAGCGCAAGTCGTTCTTTATTGATTAAATGATAGGTCTCTTTGCCGCCGGGGCAGTGTAAAGACACAAAATCCGCCTCTTGCAGCACATCTTCCATTGTGTTCCGTGATTCGGCTTTTAAATTATCGACAATTTCTTTCGGTGGTGGATAGGGATCATTAAATATGATTTTCATGCCAAAACCATGATGGGCCTTGTGGGCCATGGCACGGGCAATACGTCCCATACCGATTAAACCGAGTGTCTTGCCTGTCACCTTGGTGCCCATCATGTGGGTAGGCCGCCAGCCGGTCCATTCCCTGTTACGCACATGGCGCTCACCTTCCCCCGCCCTGCGCGCCACCATGAGCATCAGTGTCATGGCAATATCAGCAGTGCAATCGGTCAATACATCAGGGGTATTTGTAACGATAATTCCGCGTTCTTTTGCGGCATTGAGATCAATGTGATTGAAGCCAACACCAAAATTACCCAGTATCTTGCACTTGAGCGGCTGTGCACTCAGGACTTCCGCAGAGATAGTATCCGAGACCGTCGGACAAACCGCATCAGCGGTGCGCAATGCCTCCTGCAATTCGGCAACAGTCATCGGATGGTCATTTTTATTAAGCTGGACGTCGAATAATTTTTTGGCTTCTGCCTCTGCTGCTTCCGGCCATTTACGGGTAATGATTACTCTGGGTTTGCTCACTATTTGCTCCTGTATTCTTGTAGGTAGCAGGTTGCAGGTGGAATGTAGGATTTACACTTCCAGGTAACCTGCATACTACATACCACTTGCCACATTCCAGTAATCAGCTGACTTTTGCCAATACTTTTTGAACTACTGAACCGAATGAGGCGGGATCAGGAACAACGGTAACTCCACATTCCTGCAATATCTCTACCTTTTCAGCGGCACTCTCGCCAAAGGCGGAAATGATTGCCCCGGCATGGCCCATGCGACGGCCTTTTGGCGCGGTAAGTCCGGCAATGTAACCAATGACCGGTTTTTTCATATTGTCTTTTGCAAAGTGCGCCGCCTCGGCTTCCTGAGGACCACCAATCTCCCCAATCATGACGACCGCCTTGGTCTCCGGGTCCTTCTCGAAACGTTCCAGGTGATCCTTGAAAGAACTTCCATTGATCGGATCTCCACCAATACCAATGCTCGTGCTGATCCCGATCTTCAGCGCCTTCATCTGTGATGCGGCCTCATATCCCAGTGTACCGGAACGCCCAATAACACCCACCGGACCTTCCATATAGATATGGCCCGGCATGATGCCCATCATGGCCTTGCCCGGGCTGATGGTGCCTGCACAATTGGGACCGGTCAGCACCATTTTGTCTTCGGCCTTGTAGCGGCGCATGTAGCGCTTGACCCGTATCATATCGTGCGCAGGAATCCCATCCGTGATCGCAACACAATATTTAATGCCTGCATCAGCGGCCTCCATTATGCCGTCGGCCGCAAACGGAGCCGGAATAAAAATAATGCTGGCATTGGCGCCGGTAGCTTTCACCGCTTCTTTGACGGTATTGAATACTGGACAATCCAGATGTTTGGTGCCCCCTTTTCCGGGTGTTACACCACCTACTACATTTGTGCCGTACTCGATCATTTCCTGCGCATGGAACGTACCAATCTGGCCGGTAAATCCCTGCACAATGACTTTTGTTTTTTTGTCTATCAGGATTGCCATAGATTTTTCCTCTACTGATTCTTATTTACCTGTCGCCTTTTTCCAGGCGGCAACGGCCTTCTCGGCGGCTTCTGCCAATGTATCCGCCATGATGATCGGCAACTTGCTCTCTTTAAGGATGCGTCTTCCTTCTTCAACATTTGTGCCCGAGAGGCGGACCACCAACGGGATCTTCATGTCGATCTTGGTTACGGCCTGAACCACTCCTTCCGCCACCCAGTCACACCGGTTAATACCGGCAAAGATATTTACCAGCATGGCCTCGACCTTGTCATCAGACAACACCAGGTTAAAGGCCTTTTCGACACGCTCAGGAGAGGCGCCGCCGCCAATATCCAGAAAATTGGCCGGCTCGCCACCGGCATGTTTAATCATATCCATGGTCGCCATGGCCAGGCCTGCACCATTGATAATGCAGCCGATATTTCCTTCCAGACTGACATAGCTGAGACCACGGTCGGCTGCGCGCATCTCGCGTGGATCTTCCTGTGACTTGTCGCGTAATTCTGAAATATTGGGACGCCTGAACAGCGCATTATCATCAAAGCCCATTTTGGCATCGAGCGCAAGAAGGTGACCATCGCCGGTAACTACCAGAGGATTGATTTCCACCATGGTGGCATCAAGATCACGGAATGCGCGATAACATCCCAGCAGTGTGGTCACCGCCTGATTGACCAGCGACTTGTCCAGTCCCAATGCAAATGCAATTTCACGCGCCTGAAAGGGTTGCATCCCGACGGCAGGCTCTACTGCCACCCGGATAATGGATTTGGGTTTCTCAACGGCGATCTCTTCGATCTCCATGCCGCCTTCAGACGAGGCAACGACTGCGACACGTTCCATGGCGCGATCGAGAACGAAGCCAAGATAAAGTTCCCGCTTGATGTCTGTCGCTGCTTCAATATAGAGCCGGTGACAGACCTTGCCCTGCGAACCGGTCTGCGTGGTGATTAATCTTTTACCCAGCAATTCTTCTGCAGCTTGCCAGATCTCTTCTTCAGTGCTGCATATCTTGATTCCGCCTGCCTTGCCGCGGGCACCGGAGTGAATCTGGGCCTTGACCACCCATTTCTCTCCACCGATCTCATGCGCCCGGTAAACTGCCTGTTCCGGACTGTAGGCCAGCCCCCCTTGGGGAATGGGCACGCCAAATTCAGAGAGAATTTCTTTTGCCTGGTATTCATGGATGTCCACGATCGTAACCTCCAACCTTGATTTTTAGTTTTTACAATTCAAAATATTAAAATAGTTCTTGCCACGGCTAAGATGTGAAGCGTCATTCGTGAAGCGTGAAGCGAATACCTACGAGATACGTTTCACGTTTCACGCTTCACGTTCTTCTTTGCAGTTATCGCATCGGCCTGCTTGATGACATTTCTCGCCATGCGTTCGGATGCGATATCAATCATCTTGCCATCCAGTTGGGCCGCGCCCTTTCCTGCCTTGGCGGCCTCCTGCAGGGCCTCAAGGATACGGCGTGCGCGCGTGACTTCCTTCTCAGGCGGTGACATGACTTCGTTTGCCAATGCGATCTGCGATGGATGAATCGCCCATTTGCCTTCATAACCCAATGCGGCAACACGCTTCGCGGCGGCGCGATAACCTTCGGGATCATTAAAATCACCAAACGGGCCGTCAATAGCGCGCAAGCCAAAGGCGCGGCAGGCCGTCGCCATGTTGACGAGGGCGGCATGCCATTGATCCGCCATGGCACCGTCACAATTATAATCCGGATTCAGTCCCCCGATGTTCGTTGTGCGCGCGCGCATACTGGCGGCATAATCCGCGACCCCAAAATGCAGCGCTTCAAGCCGTTTGCTGGATTGGGCAATTGCCATTACATTGGCGCCGCCCAGTGCCGTCTCGATCAGACACTCGATACCGATGCGTTTCTTGAGGCCTTTGACTGTTTCAATCTGCGTCAGGAGGCAATCTACAACATAGACATCCGATGGCGTTCCGACTTTTGGAATCAATATCGTATCCAGACGTTCACCCGCCTGTTCAACAATATCCACCACATCACGGTACATATAATGGGTATCCAGACCGTTAATACGGACGGACATCGTCTTGTCGCCCCAATCGATTTCATTCAGGGCCTGGATAATATTCTTACGCGCCTGTGGCTTGTCATCCGGAACGACGGCATCTTCACAATCGAGGAAAATATAATCGGTTTCACTCTTTGCGGCTTTTTCAAACATGCCCGGGTTGGACCCGGGCACCGCCAGTTCACTGCGCTGCAGCCGCGCGCGGGCCTGTTCATATTGCGTAAAACTCATGGTTACTTCTCCTGGATTTTACCGGTTCGTAGTATCCAATTTCCCGTCTCAGGCCAGTCTGTTCGTTTTCGTGCTGCACAGATATTCCTGCGCAGCGGCGACGCCACTGCCGAGTTGTACCGGAATACCAAGATCCTTCATTGCCATCTCAGCGCCGGTGATCGGCGCCAAGATCATCATCTCATTCATGTCCCCGAGATGGCCGATACGGAAGGCCTTGCCGGCGATCTTGGCAAGACTTACGGAAAGGGCCAGATTGTAATGCTTGTAGGCATGACGGACGACTTCATTACCATCGAATCCTTCCGGTACATAGATCGCGCTTACCGTATCTGAATGCCATTTGGGTTCCTTGGCAACCAGCCGGATTCCCTTCGCGCTATTCCCCCACGCCTCCACGGCCTTGCGCACGGCGGTGGCCATGCGATTATGGCGCTTGAACACATTTTCCAGTCCTTCTTCCAGCAGCATATTCACCGATTCACGCAAACCTCGCAGGAAGATCGTGGCCGGGGTATATGGAAAATAGCCGTTGTCATTCGCCGTGATCATGTCATCGAAGCTGAAAAAAGTGCGATACAGCTTCGCCGACTTGCGCGCCTCAAGTGCCTTCTGGCTTGCGCAGACAATGCCAAGGCCCGTCGGCAACATGAACCCTTTCTGGGAACCGCTGACACAGAGATCCACATTCCACTCATCCATGCGGAAGTCAATACTTGCAACGGAACTCACGCCATCGACAAACAATAATGCCGGGTGTTTCGCATCATCCAGCGCCTTGCGCACCGCCGGCACATCACTGGTGACTCCCGTTGCCGTCTCGTTGTGCGTGGCGAATACCGCCTTGATCTTTTTATCCTTATCCTTCTTGAGGATGTCGGCATATTGCTCTACCGGCACGCCTTCACCCCAGTCCACTTCCAGGGCCTGCACATCGAGTGCATGGCGCTGGCACAGATCGATCCAGAGATTGCTGAAATGACCGAAACCGGACATCAGTACCTTGTCACCCGGTGACAATGTATTGGTCACCGCCGCTTCCCAGCCACCGGTGCCGGAGGAAGGAAAAATAAATACACGGCTGGACTTGGTCTTGAAAATTTTTTTCAGATCCTCAAAGAGCGGCAGGGTAAATTTGGGGAAATCAATGGCACGCATATCCTCCTGCTCGATGGCCATCGCATTACGAATACGCTGTGGGACATTGGTTGGGCCCGGAATAAACAGAAAATTACGGCCTGGCATGGTCATTATCCTCCAGTCTCAATTTTTGGAAGTTATTAATTAAAAAGAAAAAATCCTTAAAAAATCCTGATTATTAGTTAGATAAATCAAGCATCAATTCTGGATAATGATGCTCTTATGTTAAATGTGTTCTATATTATTATTACTTATTGTGCACTGCACAATAATATCGCACCCTTCTCCCTCGTTACAACCATGCCCATTCTAAATGCTAAGGGACGAGTGTTCAAAAAATATTAATCGGCGGTAGTGGTCAGTTTGTCATCCCGAACCCTGTCCCGAACCCTGTCCCGAACGAACGTGAGGGAGCTTGTGAGGGAGTATGTGAGGGATCCTGGGGTTTCATAGCAGAAGGTCCCTCGTTACACTCGGGACGCCTGCGGAGATTTCTCAGCCACTTCATGTCTTCGAAATGACATCGTTTCTATTTTGGTTTCAAACTGAGCCGCTACCTGATAATTGGCAAGCAACGGATATCTGGAATCGATCAAAAAACACCCGAGCTAGATCTTCAAGCCCGATTGCAGATCGGCCTTGAGGTCTGCAACATCCTCCAGACCGATCGAAAGCCGCAGCAATCCACTGGTAATACCCGCTTCGGCACGCTGCTCTTCGGTCAACCGGTGATGCGTTGTTGTTGCCGGATGGGTAATCGTGCTCTTGGTATCACCCAGATTGGCCGTGATGGAAAAGAGTTGTGTGGAATCAATCACGCGCCATGCCGCTTCCTGCCCTCCTTTCACTACAAAGCTGACGATACCGCCGTAACCGGTTTGCTGTTTCGAGGCGAGCTTATGTTGAGGATGTGATTTCAGGCCCGGGAAATAAACCTTTTCGACTTCTACCTGTTGCTCCAGCCACTCCGCTATCTGCTGTGCATTTTCACAATGGGCCTTCATCCTGACAGATAATGTCTCAAGCCCTTTCAGAAAAACCCAGGCGTTGAACGGGCTCATGGTCGGTCCTGCCGAGCGCAGGAATGAGAATACATCTTCCAGCATTTTTACATCACCAATCACAGCCCCGCCAATACAACGTCCCTGACCGTCGAGATATTTTGTAGCGGAATGAATAATAATATCAGCCCCGAGACTGAATGGTTGCTGCAAGACAGGCGTGCAAAAACAGTTGTCCACCACCAGGAGACAATCATGGGCATGCGCGATGTCCGCAAGCCGCCGGATATCGGCGATCTCCGTCAGAGGATTGGATGGCGTCTCCAGAAACAGCAGGCGTGTTTCGGTACGGATGGCCGCCTCCCATGCAGCGTAATCCGTCAGATTGACAAAGGTTGTTTGCAGTCCGAATTTCGACAATACATTATTCAGGAGAATTACCGTCGTTCCGAAGACATTGCGCGAGGCAACGACATGATCGCCACCCT
>JACQHV010000125.1 GCA_016198885.1 Gammaproteobacteria bacterium | reverse complement strand
GTGAAACGTGAAGGGTGAAGCGTGAGGCATGAACGAACGACGAAATACTCTTCATGAGTTACGCTTCATGGGTTTTCATAGTTGCAAGTCGGAGAAAGAATCCATAGAATCGCCCCTTTCTTACCGCCTCGCCCCACTGCTCCTGAAGCAGGGGGCTGTTAAACCGAGAGGATTAGACAGTGAGACATTACGAAATTGTATTTATGGTCCACCCGGACCAGAGTGATCAGGTACCGGCCATGGTGGAGCGGTACCGCTCCATGATCAATTCAAATGGCGGTGTGATACATCGCCTCGAAGACTGGGGCCGGCGTCTGTTGGCCTATCCCATAAACAAGATTCATAAAGCACATTATGTCCTCATGAATATTGAATGCAATGCGGAGACACTTGAACAATTAGACAATGCATTTCGATTCAATGATGCCGTGGTTCGCAATCTGATTATCAAGCGTGATTATGCGATCACCGAGCCTTCTCCCCTTGTAAAAACCAAGGAACAGGGCGAAGACGCCGGATATGAAACGGTTAATGAAGATGTCGATAGAGTCCTGGAAGAAAAGGCCCCGGTTAAAGATCAAATGACAGATGTTGCCGGAACCGGCGACCCGGATTACACGGTTGAAACAGATGCGGGAAAAGACTGATCTGTAAAATTATCAGAGAGGAATAGAATTATGTCACGTTATGTCCGGCGTAAACGGTATTGTAAATTTACTGTAGAGGGCATTAAGGAAATTGATTACAAGGACCTGAATACCTTAAAAAATTATGTCACCGAAACGGGAAAGATTGTACCCAGCCGGATTTCAGGCACCAATGCCCGTTATCAACGTCAATTGTCCACAGCCATCAAGCGGGCGCGTTTTCTGGCGTTAATTCCCTACTGTGATTCGCATTAGGATCATTAATCTACTGAGAGATCGCTTGTCTATAACAACGATCTGATTTTGTCAGCAACGGCCCATGTGATCTGGCAACAATTTTCCGGAGAATTGCCTAATCCTCCAGAATCAAAGGCTTAGCCGGGCGAGCTCAACGATACTGGACAATGGTCGAAACAGCATGCGTAGATTAGGCACATTTATATTACGCGGGCCAATGCAGGCAATTGCATTGACAAGCTTGCTGACCATGTTGTCGCTGTTATTGCCATTCCTGGCATACGTGTTAAGTGGCGTGTCTCCAAGTCTTGTTACCCTGCGGCAGGGTCCGATCGCAGGATTGCAGGTCATTATCGGCAGTCTGGTGGTGATAACGGTATTTACGTTATTGATAAATATTAATCCACAGATTACCACTGCATTTCTGGTGGGAATTTGGGTTCCGTTATGGTTGTGTGCAAATATCCTGCGCAATAGCGAATCACAGGGCAGAATGATACTGGCAGCCGGGATTTGCGGATTGGTCTATATCATGGTTATGTACCTGGTCATTGGTGATGTGCCGAAATGGTGGACTGACTGGCTGAATAGCTGGATTACGCAGACCTTACCCACTGAGCAAGGCGAGCAATACCTTGAAATTCTGACTTCAGCCGCGCCGCTCATGAATGCCATGATGGCTGCAGGTTTGGTCATCAGTCTGATACTGACCATACTAATTGCACGCTGGTGGCAGGCGTTGCTTTATCATCCGGGAGGATTCAGGAAGGAATTTCATGCATTGAATCTGCCCAGGGGTTTACTGCTCGCTGTTCTGGCCGGTCTGGTCCTGATGGTCATGGGCAAGAGCAACCCCGGTTCACCTGTGCTGGATATATTGGTTTTACTGGTGTTTCTGTATCTGTTTCAGGGGATAGCGATGATTCATCGTATGATTGCTGCAAGGGGTATGTCCAAGGCATGGCTGGTGGTAATGTATGCACTCTTATTTGTTGTACCCCAGGCGATCCTGTTTCTGGCGTGTCTGGGGATGGTCGATTCATGGATTATGAAGACCGCCGTTGCCAGTCGAAATGATAATTCATTATGATATGCAGTATTGAAAGATGAGGTAATTGAGATGGAAGTAATCTTGTTAGAGAAAATACACAGGCTGGGTAATCTCGGCGACCAAGTCAGGGTCAAGGCAGGTTATGGACGGAATTTCCTGATCCCAAGCGGAAAGGCCGTTCCGGCAACACCGGCGAATGTAGAAAAGTTCGAGGAAAAGCGTGTAGAACTGGAGAAAATCCAGGCGGAAGAGTTTGCGAAAGCAACTGCCCGGGCCGAGAAACTCAATGAAGTGTCTGTGAACTTCGTCAGAAAGGCAGGCAGTGAGGGCAAGTTGTTTGGCTCCGTCGGTACCATAGATATTGCTGAAGCAGTGACCCGGACAGGAGTTGAACTGGCCAAACATGAGATACGACTGCCACAGGGCCCGTTCAGGACCATAGGTATTTTCGAGGTTGACGTGCATCTGTATGCCGATGTTAATGCAAGGTTCAAAATCAATATTGTTGCAGAAGAAGAAAAAGAAAAAACAGAGTAAAAATATCCGGATAATCTTGAAAGGAAGGGCGAAAGTTAAACACGAGGCAGCTAATCCCGTAGGTTGCCCCCTTTACCATGACAAACTCCAGCAGGGGGAGTGAATGCAGGAAATCAGTCAGTCACCGGGTTTCAGGGATAAAGAAACTGCGTCATTAAAGATACCGCCGCATTCGATCGAGGCCGAAATTGCTGTATTGGGCGGCGTACTGCTTGATAACAGTGTCTGGGAGAAGGTGATTGAGCGTGTCCGTGAGGAAGACTTCTATCGCAAGGATCACCGCATTATTTATCGTGCTATCGCTGCACTTGATTCAGATGCAAAACCTTTTGATGTTGTGACTGTCGCAGAATGGCTGGACAGTCACAAACAACTTGAGGATGCCGGTGGATTGCCCTATCTTGCTGCACTTGCCGAGAATACTGCGGGTGCCGGCAATATCGCTGCTTATGCTGACATAATCCGCAAACGTTCTGTCCTCAGACAATTAATCCGTGCCACAAATGAAATCAGCGAAACCGTTTTTAATCCACAAGGAAGAAACAGCGATGAAATCCTGGATTTTGCCGAACAGATTGTATTTGAGATTGCGGAGCAGGAATCTGATGGCCGTAAAAGCTATGGTTCCATAAAAGAACTACTGGTCAAGGCCCTGGATCGGGTAGATGAACTCTTTCATCAGGATAATCCGATTACTGGAGTAGCCACCGGATTTGAAGATTTCGATGATCGTACAGCCGGACTGCAGCCTTCCGATCTCATCATCATTGCCGGGCGTCCTTCCATGGGGAAAGCCCAACCTCTCGATGCAAAGATCCGGGCGCTTGATGGTTGGAAGACGATGGGCGAACTCAAAACAGGCGATCACCTTGCCTCTGTCGATGGCCGCCCGTCACGGGTAGCCGGAATCTATCCACAGGGTGTGAAAGATATCTACCGCATTACCTTCTCCGATGGCCGCAACACGGAAGTATGTGAAGGGCACTTATGGCGCGTTTATTATCGCTTCTGGAATAAACCCCGAATTCTCTCCACCGCCCGCATTATGGAAATGCTGACGCGCAAGAGGTATCAAAATCGGCTGTGGATCGATCATTGTTCAGGTGACTTTGGGCATAGCCAACCCCTGCCAGTTGATCCATGGGTTCTTGGCGCACTGCTGGGTGACGGTAACCTGAAGGGGACGGCTGTCCGTTTCTCGACCGCCAGCACCGAAATGCTTGATACTTTATGCAATTGCCTTGGAGAAAGTTATCTTCTTCGTGCGGCAGGAGGGTGGGACCACCTTATCGTTCAGGCGGACAATCACCACCGACCAGGACGTCAGGGTGTTTGGCCGAATCCGCTTAAAGAGGAATTGAAAGCCTTGGGTTTGTGGGACGTTGGGGCTGAATCAAAATATGTTCCGGAACTTTATAAAACGGCGGGCAAAGAAGCTCGACTTGCAATACTGCGGGGTCTTCTTGATACGGACGGCTGGGTAGAGTCGTGGGGTAGCGTCCGTTTTGTCACTGCCAGCGAATGCTTGGCAGATGACGTTGTAGAGTTGTCACGTTCCGTTGGCGCCTGGGCGACTAAGCGCTCACGCCGTAACAGCTATACTTACCAAGGGGAGAAGCGGCGGGGACGCCCTTGCTGGGTCATCAACATTCATCATCCGCAACCACAATTGTTGTTTACCCTTTCAGCAAAGAAAGCCCGTGTTCTCTCGGGTAAACAACGCAGAAAAATGCCTGTAATCAAATCGGTTGATCTGGTTCGGAAAGCGGAAGCCCGATGCATTGCGGTTACTCATTCGGAACATCTGTATATCACTGATGACTATGTTGTAACACATAATACAGCCTTTGCCATCAATATTGCGGAGCATGCCGCGATCAAAAATAAATTATCCGTAGCCATTTTCAGTATGGAAATGTCAGGGGTACAACTGGCAATGCGCATGATGTCTTCACTGGGACGTATCGATCAGCATAAGGTGCGTACTGGCAGAATAAATGATGATGACTGGCCACGCTTGACTTCGGCCGTCGAGATCCTCAAGGATTCCAGATTGTTCATCGATGACACGCCCGCGCTGACGCCAGCCGAATTACGGACCAGATGCCGCCGGATTTCAAGAGAACATGGTCTTGATTTAATCATTGTCGACTATCTGCAGTTGATGGAGGTTCCCGGGACAACGGAGAATCGTGCCACAGAGATTTCCGAGATCTCACGTTCACTCAAGGCCATGGCCAAGGAACTCAATGTACCGGTTGTTGCGCTTTCCCAGTTGAACCGGAGTCTGGAACAGCGCCCGAACAAGCGTCCAGTGATGTCAGACCTGCGTGAAAGCGGCGCGATTGAACAGGACGCCGATGTCATCGTATTTATATACCGCGATGAAGTTTATAACGAGGACACACCGGACAAAGGCAAGGCGGAAATTATCATATCCAAACAACGCAATGGCCCGATTGGAATGGTACCGTTGACATTTCTTGGACCATATACACGTTTTGAAAATTACATAGAAGAAAAACCGTATATGCAAGGATATGATGAATGACACGGCCGGCAAGGGTTGTCATCAACCTGTCAGCCCTGCGTCATAATCTCGCACGCGTTCACGAACTCGCTCCCGCCTGTAAAATCATGGCCATTGTAAAAGCGGATGGCTACGGTCACGGCTTGACACGGGTTGCACACGCACTAGCGTCCGCAGATGCATTTGGTGTGGCCTGTCTTGAGGAAGCAAAGGAGTTACGGACATCAGGAATCATACAGCCGATTATCCTGCTGGAAGGACCTTATACCGCCAACGAATTAACCGAGATTGTGCAACACGCATTGGATATTGTAGTACATGATGTGACACAGGTTGAATTACTGGAGCATGCCGATCTGCCTAAACCAATAACGGCCTGGCTCAAGGTGGACACAGGTATGCATCGCCTCGGTTTTTTGCCTGAGAACGTTGCGGAGATCTGGCGACGCCTGAGTGATTGCAAGGCGGTGGCAGATAAAATTTACTTAATGACTCATCTGGCCGCGGCCAATGAACGTGATAATTCGATGAATCACGCCCAGATCGAATGTTTTAGAAAAGTTTGCGCCGGCCTGCCTGCTGAAACATCCATTGCCAACTCAGCGGGTATTCTGGCCTTTCCTGATACCCATGCGGATTGGGTGCGTCCGGGTCTGATGTTATACGGCGTATCGCCATTACGCGACAGTACCGGAATTGATGAAGGCCTGCTGCCTGTAATGACCCTTAAATCTGAATTGATTGCCGTCAAGATTTTACGGGCCAATGAACCGGTAGGGTATGGCGCAACGTGGCGTTGCCCGGAGGACATGCCGGTTGGAGTAGTTGCTGCGGGTTATGGTGATGGCTATCCGCGTCATGCGCCTTCCGGCACACCGGTGCTGGTCAATGGCGCACGTGTGTCGCTGATCGGCCGGGCCTCAATGGATATGTTAATAGTTGATCTGCGTACACAGCCCCGGGCAAAGGTGGGTGATCCAGTGGTGTTATGGGGTGAAGGTTTGCCGGTAGAGGAGCTTGCCCGTCACGCCGATACCATTCCCTATGAATTGCTCTGTGCAGTACATAAGCGATTACAATTTGTCGAATATGGCAAAGGCTAAACTTCAATATCAATGTAGTGAATGTGGCGCCACAGCACCAAAGTGGGCCGGCCAATGTCCGGATTGCAACGCATGGAATACCCTGATCGAGGTGATTGCAGAGTCTACCGGAACCAGATCGTCACGTTTTCGTGAACATCAGGCAACACCTGCCGAAGTCTGTTTTCTCAGTGCTGTCGATACCGTCAAATCACCGCGTCTCTCTTCAGGCATGATGGAACTTGATCGGGCGATTGGCGGTGGACTTGTCAGCGGTTCAGTCATTCTGCTGGGAGGTGATCCCGGCATAGGCAAATCAACCATGCTGTTACAAGTGCTTTCTGCGATCAGTACAGCAACCAGTACAAGTACCCTCTATGTCTCCGGTGAAGAATCGGCCCAGCAGATCAGTTTGCGTGGCCAGCGTCTTGGCCTGGCACTCGATCGCATACGATTGTTAACAGAAAACAACATTGAACGGATCCTGTCTGTTGCCTCAACCGAGAAACCGGGTGTCATGGTGATTGATTCGATACAAACAATGTATACCGAAATGCTGCAATCTGCCCCCGGTGCTGTGGCCCAGGTCCGGGAATGTGCCGGACAATTGGTACGGTTTGCCAAACAGACGGACACCACTGTTTTACTGGCAGGTCATGTGACCAAGGAAGGCACCCTGGCAGGCCCGCGGGTATTGGAGCACATGGTTGATACCGTATTGTATTTCGAGGGTGATACCGGCAGCCGTTACCGGGTGGTACGCGCTGTGAAAAACCGCTATGGCGCGGTGAATGAACTTGGGGTGTTTGCAATGACGGACAAGGGGTTGCGAGAGGTCAGCAATCCTTCCGCCATCTTTTTGTCACAACATAAGGAGCAGGTTTCCGGCAGTGTAGTCATGGTTACGCGGGAAGGCACCCGTCCGCTGTTAGTGGAGGTTCAGGCCCTTGTAGATGGATCGCATCTCAGTAACCCGCGTCGCGTGACGGTCGGACTTGAACAGAATCGCCTGGCCATGTTGCTTGCAGTATTACATCGCCATGCAGGGATAGCGACCTATGATCAGGATGTCTTTGTGAATGTGGTGGGCGGCGTAAAAATCACCGAGACGGCGGCTGACCTCGCGGTCGTAATGGCAGTGATATCCAGTCTGAAAAATACGCCCTTGCCCAGGGATCTGGTCGTCTTCGGGGAAGTTGGCCTGGCGGGCGAGATCAGACCGATCCAGAATGGACCGGAACGGTTGAATGAAGCCGTCAAGCATGGCTTCAAACAGGCGATCATCCCTCAGGCAAACAGTCCCAGGCACGGGATAAAGGGATTAAATATAACGATTGTCAACCGCCTGTCGGATGCATTAGGAAAGTTTTGAAAGATTACACTGATC
>JACQHV010000011.1 GCA_016198885.1 Gammaproteobacteria bacterium | reverse complement strand
GGGCATCTACCACTCCCACCCCGATACACCCGCAGAACCTTCTGCAATTGATCTCAAACTGGCGGCTTATCCCGATGTGTACTATTTTATTATTTCATTGGCGGTCGATAAGCCTGAGCTTGGTTGCTTCTACTTTGATGGAACAGCTTTCAGTAAAATACATTTAAATGCAATTAAATAGATAAATAATCAATCAATGTGTATTCTTAACATTGCATTTAAAATGGCGGGGTAATTAAATGGATCTGAATATTTTGCTGACCGTTTTTACAGCAATTTTCATTGCAGAGCTTGGTGACAAGACGCAACTTGCAACATTGTTATTTGCAGCAGATAAAGAGGTTAGCAAGCTCACTGTTTTCCTGGGAGCGTCTTTAGCTCTTGTGCTGACCTCTGCAATAGGTGTGCTTGGCGGTGGTATCGTATCTCATTATGTGGGCGAAAAACATCTACATTACATTGCCGGTGCCGGATTTATTGGTATTGGCATTTGGACACTGCTTAAAACCTGGAATCAAACAGCAATTTAACAAATTGCTTAACGAGGATGCGTTTTAAGGCACGGATGCTGGCTTAACCGTTTGGTTAAACAGACTTCGTAATCAAGGGGAGGAGAGATGATTCATCCAGACACAGAACTAAAGCATGTTAACAAGGACATAGGTTACGGTGTTTTTGCTACAAAACCCATCCCGAGGGGCACAATTGTCTATGTAAAGGACCTGTTTGAAATTCAATTCACACAGGAGCAATTTGACTCCCTGGAACAGGATTACAAAACCCTCGCCCAGAAATACTCCTATACCGACGAACAGGGGGTCTGGATCCTCAGCTGGGACCATGCTAAATATGTAAACCACCGCTGTGACTGTAATTCTATCAGCACGGGTTATGGATTCGAGATTGCGATTCGCGACATCGCGGAAGGTGAGGAAGTAACAGACGAATATGGTCTGTTCAATTTCGAGCATGAACTGGAGCTGACCTGCCATTGCATGAACTGCAGGAAAGTCCTGCGCACGGATGATATCGATACCTATTACGCTGAATGGGACTCCCTGATACAACAGGCACTGCAATTTGTGCGGGATGTAGAGCAACCATTGTGGAAATTTCTGGATAATGAAACCAGGACCGCATTAATGAACTACCTGAATGGACATGAGTGTTATCTGTCCGTACTGGCTCTAAAACGAGTAGAGGAAGAACACCCTTACCTGATTAAGATGCACAAGCAGGCACGTTAGGATCCGGCCGACAAATGTATCGATAAGCATACAGAGAGGGCGCCAATACAAACTGTGTACCGGTTTTCTCACTCATGAGAGAAGAGTCTTTCCGGGCGTAAATCACGTATGAAGGTTCAGGCGTTCCGGTATGAGATCTGGCTTGAATATCCCCACCTACGCAAATCCAACACACACTGACCTGCATTGAGTAAAAATACCCGTGAAAAATACCAGAAAAACCGGGATGACACAGTCCAGTAAAACAACGAGGGTTGCCTTTCTTGGCGGGGTCGGTTTCGCCGGTGACCTGTGGGGTGGACTTGCTGCAATGCTGGTAGCACTTCCCTCGTCAATTGCATTCGGTGTTCTGGTTTACACCGCGATTGCGCCAGAGTACGCGGGCGAAGGTGCTCTGGCGGGTATTCTCGGTGCAGCAGCCCTCGGGATTGTGGCACCGCTGGTCAGCCGCAACGGAGGTTTTATTACAGCACCATGCGCTCCTGCTGCGGCTGTCATGTCTGCTCTCGCCATTGAACTTGTTTCCACTGGTGAGTACCCCACGGATCGAATCATCATGCTCCTTGCTCTCACAGCGCTGCTTTCCGCATTTTTTCAAATCCTTTATGGCACAGCACGTGCAGGGCGTCTGATTAAATTTATTCCCTATCAGGTTGTAAGTGGTTACCTCTCCGGTGTGGCAGTGATCATTGCGCTCGGACAGTTGCCTAAACTGCTTGGCCTGCCCAAGGATGTACCACTCGGACAAGGGCTGCTGTCACCACATTTCTGGAACTGGACCGGGATTGCAGTCGGTCTTGTGACAATCATAGTAATGACAGCTGCGCCGCGCATGACTCACAAGGTCCCAGGTGCAATCCTCGGGTTGTTGGCCGGGATTGCCACATATTTCATGATCGCGCTGTTCAACAACGATCTGTTACAACTCACTGGCAACTCATTGGTGATTGGACCCATTGAAGCTTCTGGATCGTTTGCCAATGCGATCAGCACAAGAATCAACTCTCTCCTGCAGGCACAACCGGCCGATATTGGCATTATTATTATCTCCGCTCTGACACTGTCAGTGCTTCTGTCAATCGACACGCTCAAGACCGGTGTAGTGCTGGATGCGCTTGTGCGCCGCCGCCACGATTCAAACCGAGAGCTGCTCGGGCAGGGTGCCGCAAACGTTGCCGCATTCCTGTTTGGTGGGATGCCCGGTGCCGGGACGATGGGTGCGACACTTGTGAACTTTACGAGTGGCGGCCGCACATTATGGTCAGGTGTCTCCGAGGGGCTGTTCGTCGTGTTTACCTTCATCCTGCTTGGTAATCTGATTGCATGGGTGCCGATTGGCGCGCTGGCCGGGATTCTGCTTGTGGTCGCCTGGCGGATGTTTGACCGCAGTATGTTCAGTCTGGCGTTGCAGCCATCCACACGAATTGATTTCAGCGTTATCGCAGCCGTCGTAATCGTCGCACAGGTAGGTTTGATCGCAGCGTCTGTGGTAGGGATATGCCTTGCGATACTCTTATTCATACGTGACCAGATCCGCGGTTCTGTGATCGTGAACAAGCTTGATCTGTGCGGAACGCGCTCGAAGCGCCGGCGCCGTGTTGCAGAGAACGAGATCCTCGATAAATACGGAAACCAGGCCACAGTAGTGCAACTACAGGGCAATTTGTTCTTCGGCACGACAGACCAGCTCTTTTCGGAACTGGAGCAGGACCTCGCGAAACTGCGTTTTCTGCTTATTGATCTGCGGCGTGTGCAGTCGATGGATTTTACCGCCGCGCATCTTTTCGACCAGATGAAAGAGCGGCTCCAGGAACGGGGTGGAGAATTGCTCTTCAGCGGAATGCCGTCCAGTCTTCCCACCCGTCAGGATATCGAGCACTATATGGCGGAGCTTGGCCTGGTGCGCAGCGGCGGTGGTATTCGTGTATTCGAAACACGCGACAGTGCAATAGAATGGATGGAGGAAAAGATCCTTGAAGCCGCCGGTTGGACGCCGGAGGGTGAAGGCCCGCTGTTAAATCCGGGGGAGATTGAAATCTTAAGCCATCTTGACGCCGAGGAGATCGCCAAGCTCTCCAGCGTGATGCAGGAGATGTCAGTGTCAGCCGGAGATCGAATATGCTCCCAGGGCGATAAAGGTGATCAGATTTTCCTTGTCCGACGCGGGCGGGTACATGCATTGCTTCAGCTCGAAGGTGGCAAGCGCCATCATCTTGCTACTTTCTGCCCGGGAGATTTCTTCGGTGAGATGGCATTTCTCGACAGGGAGCCGCGTTCAGCGGATGCCGAGGCGGCTACAGCAGCCGATCTGTACGTGCTATCCCGGGATCGCTTCGATGCACTGGTGAAAAACAATCCCGCCCTGGGCTGGAAAGTCTTTGAGCAACTCACATTCGCACTGTCAAAGCGCCTGCGCCTGGTAGATACCGAGTTGCGCGCCCTCGAAGAACGCTGAGTCCACCGGTGATCAATCCATCCATACCGGAGTCAAACAGAATTAAACCGGTATAATGGGTCTGAAAATAATGTAGAACGCGAGATTATGTAATCGCAACCGTAAAGATTAATAAATCAGCACGAGTAACCATACAACCGCCACATTGATCAGTGCGATCAACACAGCGGCGGAACCGACATCCTTGGCGCGTCCGGATAATTCGTGGTGTTCACCGCTGATCCGATCAACAACTGCCTCAATGCCGGAGTTGATTAATTCAACAATCATTACAAGCAATATCACTCCGACCAGCAATGCGCGTTCAATACCATTCTCACCTAGCCATATGCCCAGTGGAATAAGAATGACGGAAAGTATGACCTCCTGTCGAAAGGCCACTTCATTAATGAAAGCGGCTTTTAAACCTTTGAATGAATAAAAGAAGGCCTTGACAAGACGTCCAAAGTCAAAGGTGTCCCGAAAAACCATGGAAAAATGAAATTGAATTTAACCGGTGGATTACTGTGCTTCGTTACAACACCTCCAGGGCTTTGTCATAATCCGGTTCCTGTGCGATTTCAGGCACAAGTTGTGTGTAAACCACCTTGTTATTTTCATCTATGACTACCACTGCACGCGCGGTAATCCCGGCGAGCGGACCGTCTTGAATCAATACACCGTAATCCTTTGCAAAATTACGTGAACGCATCATGGCCAACGGAATGACATTGCTTGTGCCTTCTGCCGCACAAAAACGTTTCATGGCAAACGGCAGGTCGGCAGAGATCATTAAAAAAACCGCATTGCTTTTCTTCTTTGCGGCCTCGTTGAATTTTTCTTCAACCAGCAAGTACAGCTTCTCGCTGCTGAGCCGGGCACGTTGAAGCCTCGCAAGCTCAATACTCTTCTGTGGTATCTGGTTGAATTGTTTTTCATAGTCAGCAATGACAACCGCCAGAGCTTTCTTTCTCGCAGCAAGTCCATCAAGGGAAATCTGTTCTTCGATGATCTTCTGCCTCGCTTGGGTTACAAAGCTCGCACTTCCCTCACCGCCAAGAAGCATGGATTTCAGGAAGCTTTCAGTTCGTGCCTGGAGATTCTTTCTCAATGATGCAATCTGCGAATCAATCTCT
>JACQHV010000134.1 GCA_016198885.1 Gammaproteobacteria bacterium | reverse complement strand
GATCCCGGTCAGCGTGAGCTCACTGCGACACAGTATGGTATTGAGGTGCTCGAGAACAATCATCAGGCCATCAAGGGTGCTGATGTGGTAGTAATGGCCGTCAAACCCCAAATGATGGAACACACTATTTCCGGACTGCGCGAAACGTTGGCAGACGAACAACCCCTGTTGATTTCCATCGCGGCAGGAATACGTCTACATGATCTTGCGCGCTGGGCTGGTGAAAATATCGCCATCGTCCGCGTCATGCCCAACACACCCGCGCTAATCCGGACCGGTGCTGCGGCGCTGTGTGCAAACAGGAATGTCAGCAGGGCACAGCGTAATACAGCAGAAGCCATTATCCGTTCGGTCGGGATAGCCATATGGCTGAATGACGAGTCATTGATGGACACTGTCACTGCATTATCCGGCTGTGGACCCGCCTATTACTTTTTAGTAATGGAAGTTATGGAAAAAGCGGCCGTCCGTCTTGGCTTATCTCCTGAACATGCCCGAATCCTGACATTACAAACCGCCTTCGGCGCTGCCAAAATGGCCCTGGAAAGTAACCATGATCCGGCAATATTGCGCAAACAGGTCACCTCTCCGGGGGGGACGACGGAACAGGCGCTGAATATTCTCAATAATGGCGGACTTGAAGAATTATTCAACAAGGCACTTCAGGCAGCGCGGGATCGTTCCATAGAACTTGCCAGGAACCTGGGGGAGGGGAAATGAATGCCAGCCCGTATTTAACGAATGCCGGGGTATATATGATCAGCGTGTTATTCGGGCTTTATATACTGGCCGTCATGCTCCGTTTTCTGCTGCAATACGTTCGTGCTGATTTTTATAATCCCGTATCACAATTTCTGGTTACGGTAACAAATCCGGCATTACGCCCCCTGCGGCGCTGGATCCCCGGCTTTGGCGGGATTGATTGGCCGTCTATTGTATTGCTCATTGTATTGCAGGGTGTTGAACTCTGCCTTATTGCATTATTTAAAACCGGTGGCATCCCGGCCATAACCGGTTTGCTGGTGTTGGTTACTGCCCACCTGTTAAAACTGATTGTGTGGATTTACTTTGTAGTGATCATCGTTCAGGTCATCATCAGCTGGATTAAACCCGGGGCCTACTCTCCGTTTACGGTGTTAATGTATCAATTGACGAACCCGGTTATCGGGCCGGTACGGCGAATCATTCCGCCAGCGGGAGGTATTGACTGGTCACCACTCATTATTTTGATAGGATTAAATCTGGTATTGATGCTACTGATCGCACCATTGCAGGATTTTGGCAATATTCTTTCCGGTTATTCCATAAGCGTATTATGAGTGAACAGTGGTATCACTGGCAGGGAAACATCCTGATTATGCAACTGTATTTGTCCCCGCGTGCCAAGCACAACGAGATAAACGGGATACTGAACAACCGGCTCCGAATCCGGCTCAAATCACCCCCTGTTGACGGGAAGGCAAATAAACATTTAATTGAACTACTCGCCAGTGAATTTGGCGTTAGTAAGACAGATATTGAGATCATCAGCGGCAAACAAAGTCGAAATAAACGGGTAGCAATTTGCTTACCCAAATCCATGCCGGACTGGTTTCTTGCGTTGACACAGACTGACAATACTCCTGAAGCGTTTCTGCGGAGATAAAACAAAAAACTGTCAGCGGCGCTATAATGCATTCATCAATTCAGGGACAACACGATCTGAAACAATAAAAATGTCTCGAACTATTCCATCTGATTCCGTGGGACTTGTAAATCCGCAAGCCCTTCACTTTGAACGTTCCTTACGTCTTGAGTCCGGTAGTGAATTGTCAAACTTCGATCTTGTCTATGAGACCTATGGCAAACTCAATAAAAATTGTTCCAACGCTGTTCTTGTGTGCCACGCATTAAGCGGGGATCATCATGTGGCCGGTTATCACAACATGGAGGATAAGAAACCGGGCTGGTGGGATAATTGCATCGGACCGGGCAAACCTGTCGATACAAACCGGTTTTTTGTGGTTTGTCCCAATAATCTTGGAGGTTGCAGCGGCTCTACCGGGCCGTTAACAACGAATCCGGCCACAGGCAAACCATACGGACCGGATTTTCCTATCGTGACTGTATGTGACTGGGTGAAAAGCCAGTCACTGCTCGCTGATGCGCTGGGTATCAATTGCTGGGCGGCGGTTATTGGCGGGAGTCTCGGTGGCATGCAGTCATTACAGTGGGCCATTGATTATCCGGACAGGATCAAAAACGCATTCGTTATTGCCGCTGCACCAAAGCTGTCAACGCAGAATATTGCATTCAATGAAGTTGCCCGGCAGGCAATCCGATCAGATCCTCATTTCAATAATGGATACTATTATGAAAACGACTCTAAGCCTTCCCTTGGATTAATGCTCGCCAGAATGCTGGGGCATATTACCTATCTGTCAGATGACATGCTTGATGAAAAATTCGGCCGCGAATTAAGTGATGGCAAGATCAAGTTTGGATACGATGTTGAATTCCAGGTCGAGAGTTATCTGCGTTATCAGGGCCGATCCTTTGTGGATCGGTTTGATGCCAATAGTTATATGCTCATCACAAAAGTACTGGATTATTTTGATCCTGCCAGATCAACTAATGGCAATCTTGCTGCTGCATTTGCTCCTGCCAATGCCAGATTCTATGTGATTTCTTTCAGCAGCGACTGGCGTTTTGCCCCAATACGTTCACGTGAGATCGTCAGGGCGTTGCTGGATGCGGATAAAGACGTCAGCTATATAAAAGTCCACTCAATTCAGGGCCACGATTCATTTCTGATGCCAATTCCACGCTATCATGAAGTTTTGCGCACCGCATTCAATCGTATTGCCGGAGAAACAGCCCCGTGACAGAACTGCGCACTGACCAGGCACTGATCGCGGAATGGATCAAGCCGGGATCACGTGTCCTCGATCTTGGTTGTGGTGACGGGACAATGATGGCTCACTTGCAACAAAAGTGTGATGTATGGGGTTATGGCCTGGAAATAGATGAAGAAAATATCGTGAAATGCATCGCCTCCGGCGTCAATGTAATACAGACTGACCTGGACGCCGGACTGTCTGAATTTGATGAAGAATCTTTTGACTATGTGATTATGACGCAGACACTGCAGGCGATTCGCTATCCAGACAGGTTGTTGAATGATATGCTCCGTATCGGCCGGGAAGGGATCGTGACCTTTCCCAATATGGGGCACTGGAAATGCCGCTTGCAGATTGCGTTGAAAGGCATGATGCCCAAGTCTCGGACTTTGCCATATGAATGGTATAACACCCCCAATATTCATATGTGCACCCTCAAAGATTTCGAATCTTTATGCCGTAAAGTCAACATAGAGATATTGCAATGTACCACAGTTGACTACGCCCATCGCAGCAATCTGGGCATGCGTTTGTTTCCCAATTTATTGGGCGAGATCGCTATTTACCGGTTCAGACGCTATCAGGCTAATTAATAATCAAAGCACAGGCCGAAGGAATGGCGATAAATTCGAATGAACATTAAGGCGAACTGCAGATTCGTGAAGTGGATGAACATCAGACTGTTTACTGCGTCACGGAAACCGTGGTCTCCGATTAAGAAATCCTGAAATATAATTTTGTAATCGCACCGGAATGGGCAAGTGCAGATTATTCCTTGTCATTTCAGGAACAGTTCTGCACAGGATAGCATAATCACTTCTGTTAAAACGGAAGATCGTATTCAACAATCAAAGGTGCATGATCAGAGAAACGCTGATGTTTATAGATTTCTGATCTTAAGACCTTGTCACACAGATTCGGTGATATGACCTGATAGTCAATCCGCCATCCGACATTTTTAGCCCAGGCCCGTCCCCTGTTCGACCACCATGTATATTGATCATCCTTCTGATTAACGACACGAAAGGCATCCACCATGCCAACAATATCGAACAACTCATCCATCCATGCCCGTTCCTCCGGCAAAAACCCTGAATTTTTCTGATTGCCCCGCCAGTTTTTCAGGTCAATTTTTTTATGAGCGATATTCCAGTCACCGCAAATAATATAGCTTCGTTTGTGCCTGCGCATTTTTTTCAGGATGGGCATGAAACGATTCATAAAATCGAATTTGATGGCTTGCCTCTCTGCACTTGAAGACCCGGATGGAAGATAGATCGAGATCACACTCAACCTGCCGAAGTCCGCTTGTAAAAAGCGTCCCTCCTCATCTGCCAGTTTCCATCCCAGCTTGCGCACTATGCGATCAGGCTGCCTGTGTGTATATAAGGCGACGCCGCTGTAACCTTTCTTCCCGGCCTCGTTAAAAAACCCCAAATACTTTCCCGGCGATAGTATATCTTCGTCCAATTGATCAACCTGGGCCTTGGTTTCCTGAATACAAATGACATCAGCATTCTGTTTCAGCATCCATTGATAAAATCCCTTGCGCTCAGCAGAACGTATTCCATTCGTATTTAATGTGATTACTTTCATTATGCTGATACTTGCCTTTTAACAAAGTGATGTTTCAGACAAAAAAATGACGCATCATTATTAATAATGTTGCTGTGTGGGTTATGATAATGCAGGTATTGAGTTTTAACATCTTCGCCAGGTTAAATATAATTGATGTGAGTATCACGTATGCAGGAATATCAAAGCGAATTCATCAAGTTTGCCTTCGCAAATAAGGCGCTGTGTTTTGGCGACTTTACCTTGAAGTCCGGACGCAAGAGCCCCTATTTTTTTAACAGCGGCCTGTTCAACACTGGCAGTGCCCTCGCGCAGCTGGGCCGTTATTATGCAAGTGCTATACAGTCCTCGGGGATCGATTTCGATATGTTGTTCGGACCGGCCTATAAGGGCATACCATTGACATCCGCTGTTGCCATTGCCCTTGCGCAACATTTCAATCGTGATCTTCCCATAAGCTTCAATCGAAAAGAAACCAAGGATCATGGAGAGGGTGGAATTACTTTTGGCGCAAAACCGCAAGGAAATGTCCTGATCATTGATGATGTCATCTCTGCCGGCACCTCTGTGAATATCGCCGTCGACATCATCTCGGGGGCAGGCGCCATACCTGTAGGTGTTGCAGTGGCTATGGACCGGCAGGAACGGGGAAATGGCGCGCTTTCTGCAGTGCAGGAACTGGAACAACGCCATGAAATCCATGTCATAAGCGTCATTACGCTGGACAATATTATTGAATATATGAACAAGAGACCGGATATGGCTGAAAACCTTGAAAAGATCAGACAGTATCGTAAACAATACGGTGTGTAATATTCATGTGCATATCAGCAACCAGGCGGCAGAATTTGGTACTATACTCTGTAACCATAATCATTCATAAACCATGTACAGAAATTCAGGTGTCATTATGAAATCAACAACAAGACTCATTTTAATAACATTATTTTCTTTGGTTGCAATCACGTTTGCCTTGCATTCACAAGCTGCCATCAAATGCTGGACCAATAAAGAAGGTGTGAAGGAATGTGGCGACAGAGTCCCTCCGGAATATTCACAGACAGGACACCAGGAACTCAGTGAACAAGGTGTGATAGTTGAAGAAACTGGACGCGCCAAAACCGAGGAGGAGCTTGAAGAGGAAAAGAAATTGGCCGCAATCAAGGCTGAAGAAGATCGCATAGCCGCTGAACAGGCAAAAAAAGATCAGATATTACTTGATACCTTCAGCAGCGTGGATGATTTACAGATGGCGCGCGACGGCAAGATTGCCGCAATTGAATCATCCATCTCCCTCGCTCAAAAACGCAACGACAAGTTGCAGCAGGATCTGGACAAGTGGGTTGAAAAAGCCGCCACAGAAGAACGGTCAGGCAAGGCACCGCCGGAAGATTTGTTAAAAGATATTGAAAAATTACGCGGACATATAAACGATAATAATACATTCATTACTGAAAAACGCGCAGAACAGGAGGCTGTCAAAGGAGCATACGCCAAGGATATCGAACGGTTTAACGAATTAAAGTCAGCAGGAAAATAAGGAAGCAGCGTTATCTGAACAAACTTTTTTTCAAAATAGCCCACTGTTCCTCCCAGTAGGCAGTGGGCTTTTTCTCAAATGCGCTGCGGGCATATTGACTCATCTTGCCTTCTATAATCACCAAGAACTGATTGGCCGTGGCATCAATCGTAGCTACGGCCCTCGTGTCATTTGACAAATTGGCTTCACGCAATACCTGTTTGAATTGTGTTTCAAGACGCTCAAAAAATTGCGCCACGCGAACACGCAATCGTTCATTTTCACCCACCAGGGCGTCACCCAATAAGACACGTGTTATTCCTGGATTGCGCTCGGAAAAACCCAATAATAACTGTGCGATTTTCTCGCAACGTGAGATCGCATTTTTTTCCTGTGACAGAATGGTATTGATTAAACCAAATACAGATCCCTCGGCAAAATCGATCAGGGCCTCAAACATCTTGGCCTTGCTGGCGAAATGTCTGTATAACGCGGCCTCAGATACTCCTACTGCCCTGGCCAGACTGGCAGTGGTAATACGCGTGCCCGGATTGGTCTCCAGTTCCCGGGCAAGGGTTTCCAGTATCTGTTGCCGGCGATTAGGTCTCGTTGTGTTCATCAGGTCGTAAAATACATGCTAGTTTGCGGCCCTGCCATGAATCAAGGTGCCTACGCCCTGATTGGTAAAGATTTCCAGCAATACAGCATGTTCAACACGTCCATCAATGATGTGTGCTGTCCTGACGCCGGCATGAACAGCATCCAGGGCGGAACGAATCTTGGGAAGCATCCCCCCGGTTATAACACCTTTATCGATTAACCGATTAACATCTGCAACGGATAAACCCGTCAATACCTTGCTGTCATCACCCAGCAAACCTGCCGTATTCGTCAGAATAATCAGTTTTTCTGCGCCAAGGACCTCGGCGAGTTTGCCAGCAACGAGATCGGCATTGATGTTATAAGATTGACCATCAACACCCACACCAATGGGGGCAATCACAGGGATAAAATCACCCTGTATCAGCATATCGACAATAGCGGTATCAAAACTGGCCACCTCGCCAACGTGGCCAATGTCGATGATCTCAGGTGCCTTCATGCCCGGATCGTTACGGGTAAAAACCAGTTTCCGCGCCTGGATCAGATCACCATCCTTGCCTGTCAGGCCGACGGCAGAACCGCCGTTTTTGTTGATGAGATTAACAATCTCCTTGTTGACCTGGCCTCCTAATACCATCTCTACAATATCCATGGTTTCACTGTCGGTAACGCGCATGCCATTAACAAATTCGCTCTCCTTGCCAATGCGCTTTAATAATTCCCCGATCTGCGGGCCGCCACCGTGAACAACCACCGGATTCATTCCGACCAGTTTCATCAAAACTACGTCCCGGGCAAAACCGGTTTTCAGTTTCTCGTCCGACATGGCATTACCGCCATATTTAATGACCATAGTCTTGCCACTAAAGCGTCGAATATAAGGCAATGCCTCAGTCAATACCTCGGCAATACCTGCAGCATTTATTGAATCAGAGGCCATTATTTTTGTTTCGACAATATTTAACCATCACTAAATCCGTGATCAGTTATACAAAACATTATGAAAATTATTACGCGCGATAGCGTATCAGAACGGCAGCTTCAAGTCTGGCGTAATCGATTGTATCAGACCGCGAAATTCGGATTGTATTCTGGCCAGTGCTTTTTCATCCTCAGCCTCAAAACGCGCAACCAGACAGGGGGATGTATTGGAAGGGCGGACAAGCCCCCAGCCATCAGAAAAGTCGACACGCAGACCATCGATATCGGTAATCTCCGCATCTGCAAAAGACATTTTCTTGAGCATGGCCTGCATAAACTTGGCATGATATTTCTCAGCTAATGGTATGCGTAATTCCGGAGTTGCCATACCACCGGGTAATTCGGCAAATACTTCAGCGGGTTTTTTCCTGCTTTTTGTCAGAATCTCAAGTAACCGCGCGCCTGTATACACTGCATCATCAAAACCATACCAGCGTTCTTTGAAAAAGATGTGGCCGCTCATCTCGCCGGCCAAAGGCGCATTAATTTCCTTCATCTTGGCTTTAATCAAAGAATGACCGGTTTTCCACATCAATGGTTTACCGCCACTGAGTTCAATGATTGCCTTGAGATAGCGGCTGCATTTGACATCAAATATGACCGGCATTCCCTGATTCCGGGATAACACATCTTTCGCTAGCAACATCAGTTGACGGTCCGGCCAGATGATATTTCCTTCGCTATCGACCACGCCCAGACGATCACCATCACCGTCGAAGGCAAATCCGAGATCTGCTTTCTCTTCCCTGACCCTGGTAATCAATGCCTGCAAATTTTCCGGCTGACTCGGATCGGGGTGATGATTGGGGAATTTTCCATCCACATCACAATAGAGTTCCACGACATCATGACCCAGTGCACGGTATAATTGAGGTGCAATCTGGCCCGCAACACCGTTGCCACAATCGATGACCAGTTTGAAGGCGCCGCCCAGGGCAACCGGAATATCCTCACTGGCCCGGCGGATATAATCCGCTGTAAGGTCTGCAGTTTGTAATTCCCCCTGTCCTGTGGATATCTCGCCTGCTTCAATACGTTTGCGAATTGACTGAATGGCATCTCCGGCAAGCGTTTCCCCACCGAGCAGGATCTTCAAACCATTGTATTCGGGACCATTGTGACTGCCGGTGACCATGACGCCGCTGCCGGT